>CALESS010000552.1 GCA_937907495.1 uncultured Anaerolineaceae bacterium | reverse complement strand
GAAGGCAGGCAGATCCGGGATGCGGATGTACCAGGCGTAGGGGGGGAGGCTGGTGGGCAGGTAATGGGCGGCAGATTCGTAGGCGGGGTGAGACTCGCCCAGCCAGAGGCCATAGCTCTCGCAAACCTGGTCGGGCTTGTTGATGTATTCCGGCCCCACCTGCAACAGGTAACGCACTACGCTCGGGGTGACCTCCGCCCAGGAAACATCCGGCCCAAGTTCATACCCGGTGACGACCATCATCTTACCCCATAGTTCGGCCGGGTGCATCAGCCAGCCGATTGGCTCACCCTGCGGGGTCTGGATGATGCGCAGCTCATGGCGATTGACGTTTTCAGCGCTTTTACCCAGCAGCTCGTAGCGCCAGATTTCAGGGCTCCAGACCGCACTGAGCGGGTAACGCTTCATCCCGGCCTCATAAAGGGCCGCCATAAAGGGTAAATCCTCCAGCATGGCAGAACGGATGATGTAAGGCTCGCTGGTATCTTTGGCCAGTTTTGGCAGGTGGGCCGGGTACCCCTGGCGGCCACCGTCCAGGTTGAGCGACATGGAATAACCGAACTGTCGGTAGTAATAGGGGATACCCGTGATGGCTTGCATCAGGTGGCCGCGCTGGCGGCTCCACTCGTGGATCACCTCAAATTGCAGGCGAACCAGGCCGCGCTTGCGATAGTCCGGCTCTGTGGCCACCAATTCTGGCCGGCCCACGCCAAAGGGGATGCCCTCATAGCGCCAGACCTGGTTGATCAGGTTGAGGCTGGAGACGATCTTACCGCTGCGGGTGTCTTCAACGATGGTGAAATCATCCGTTCCCAGGGTGGGGTGATCGCCGCGCAGCAGGTCGGCAACCCAGGCACCGATGCGGGTATCGGGCTGGTCGGTATCGCTGTGGATGCGGGAATTGAATTCGCTGAGGGCGGCAGAATCCGCCGGGGTGCTGCGGCGCAAGATCAGGCCGTCGCCGAGGTCACGTAGAATTTCTGGTTGGGAGAGGTGAGTCATGAGGGAAAGGACCTATGGAATCAGGATTCGCGGGTTGGTTTCCGAATCCGCCTGCCCTTGCCCGGATTACTCTTTCTTACCTGGTTCGGCGGAGGGCTTTGCAGGGGGGCTGGCGGGTGTGGATTCTCCGGAGGATGCGGTTGAAGTGCTTTCTGCGGGCTTACCTTCGGCGGGTTTGCTTTCGCTATTGCTGCCGTGGGTGCGGTTCTGGCCGGAGGGGGAGCGATGATCGGTGGCATAGAAACCAGAGCCCTTGAAGACGATGCCAACGGGTGTGTAGACCTTTTTCAGGGTCTTCTTACCACATTCCGGGCAGCGGGTCAGCGGAGCATCTGAAAACTTTTGGGTTTGTTCAAACTGTACGCCACAGTTATCGCAGCGATAGGTATAGACCGGCATAAAAACAACCTCACATCAAGATTCAACAGATTGTTCATTATAGTCACTTGAAGGATTATTGACAAGATGAGTCTGGTTGGCGTTAAGAGAACGCTTATGTGCGGGGGTGATCGAGAGAAACCTCACAGGCCCCGGCAGCCGGGAGAGGCCGAAAGGGATCACCCTGAGCTGCCGGCTTCAACCCCCTGCCGCCTTATTGCGGTTTGGGCGTGCCTACATATTTTTCCTTGCGGAAAAAGGTGGCTGCCAGGCTGAGCGCCAGTTTGGTGAAGATCAGCCCATAAAACAGCCAGTTAACCAGAAAGAAGTTCTCCCGCGCCAGGTGCTTGCGGTAATAATAAAAATACGAGCGGTGCCACTCAATGATCCCGCGGTAGGGCTGGTTGCGTGAGCCGCCCTGCCCGCCATAGTGGATGATGCTGGCGGTAGGCAGGTAGACGATCTTCCAGCCGGCCCGGCGCGCCCGGAAGCAAAATTCGGTATCTTCTTGATAGGCAAAAATCGCCTCATCCAGGTATCCGATCTGCTCGATCACCGCCCGCCGGATCATCATGAACGAGCCGGAGACCGCTTCCGCTTCGTGGGTGGTGTTTTCATCCATATAGGTCATCAGGTAGCCGCCAAAGCGGCGGCTTTTGGAGAACAGGCGGTCGAGGTGCAGCATGTAGGAGAGCGCATCCCAGGGGCGGGCTGCGGAACGGCGGCACTGGAGCTGCAGGGTGCCATCCCGGTTGAGGACTTTGGGGGAGAGGATGCCCACCTGCGGGTTGGCCTCCAGGTAATCGGCCAGGGTATCGAACAGGTCGGGCTGCACCAGGGTATCCGGGTTGAGCTGCACCAGCCAGCGGCCGCGGGCAGCGCGCAGGGCCTGGTTCATCGGCGCGGTATAGCCCAGGTTGCGCTCGTTTTGGATGAGCTGCACCTGCGGAAACTCCGCCGCCAGCATGGCCTGAGTGTTATCCGTCGAGCCGTTATCTACGATGATGATCTCGTACTCGCGGCGAATTCCGCTGGCCTGGATGGAGCGGAGGCAATCCGCCAGCAAGGCGCGGGTATTATAGCTGACCAGGCAGATGGAAATTTCGCTCATGGTTTCTTCAAGCGCCGAAATAATTCCCGGCGGCCAAAGGCCCACACCTGGCGCGCCAGGGTCCACGGGCCGCGCTGGCCGATCATATAGAATCCTTCTTCCACCCGGCTGGGGAAGTTCTCCATATGCGGGGTGAGCAGGCAATCCTGCAGGGCCTGCGGACTCAGGCTGTCCTTGCTGGGGGGCAGGGTCAGTTCCATCCCCGCCGATTTGGCGAACGCCATCAAGGTGTGGCGCAATTGGTGGGCGCGCACTTCCGGGCGGTAATCAAAACAGGCATCGCTATAGGCCTGGGATGCAAAGCGGCCGCGCAGGTCGGGGTCCAGCGCCTGTTCGAGGGCGGCAAGCCACTCCTGCGGGGATGCAGCCAGCCAGCCGTTCTCCTCGGGGTGGATGGCGTGTTCAAAGGCCGGGGTGCGGCTGGCGATGGTCGGCACGCTGACCAGCGCGGCCTCCAACCATTTGATTTCGCTTTTGGAGCGGCTGAAGGGGTTATCGGCTTCAAGGGGGGCCAGGTTGAGGTCCAGTTCGCCCAGCCAGGCGGGCAACTGGCGCCAGGGGCGCAGCGGCTCGTGCCGGATGCGCCCGGCAAAAGATTTCCAACTGGCATCCAGGTCCAGGTAACCGATCAGGCGCAATTCAGCTTGCGGATGGTCGCGGAGAAAATCTTGCAGGGCTGGTTGAATGAGGGCAAAATCCTGGTTGTGGGTGGGCGATCCACTGGCATAGCCGATGATGAAGCGCTGGTCGGCGGCAGCGGGTTTTTGCTCCGGCTTGCGGCTGCTTTCCCACATCTCCAGGCTGGCGGCGTTACGGTGGACCCGGGCCGGGATGCCCAGTTTTTCCACCTCGCCTGCCAGGAAATCCGTGGAAACCAGCGCCCCGGCACAGAGTTCCAGAGTGCGGCGATGGCGCAGCATCTCCTCCAGGTAGAGCCGGGTGCGGACGGGGTCCATAAATTCCGGGTTGTTAATGTAGGGAAAGGCCAGGGGGTCGAAGACCAGGTCGTCGGTATCCGCCAGCACCAGCGCCCCCCGCTGGCGGGCGGAGTGCAGGGTACGCTCCAGGCTGCGATTGGCGGCAGCCCGGTGGACGACGATCAGGTCGGCCTGTTCGATCAGGCGGGGCAGGGCCGGGTCCACCAGGTGGGTGACGCGCGCCGGAATGCCCAGCAATGTCATCTGCTGGAACAGGTGCAGGGCGCGGTAGCGGCGGGTATCGCCGCGCACACCGCTGAAGATCAGGGCGTTTGGAAGCTGGGTCATTCCACCTCTATTCTGATTATAAGGCATTCGCAGCATTTTGCAGGGGCATGGAAATTCCACCTCCTGGCCAAAAATGCTTATTGCATTTCGATTTTCTTTCAAGTACAATTGTTCTGTAATCCTTCACAAAAAGGTGAAGGCACACTTTGAGCGCCTGGCCAAAAAGGGCCAGGGAAAGGAACCCGCAATGTCGTACCACACCATTATCGTTGTTGGCCGCCTGGGAAAAGACCCCGAAATGCGCTACACTCCCTCCGGTCAGGCTGTCGCCTCCTTTAGCATTGCCAGCGATCGGCAATACACCGCCGCCGATGGCACACAGGTGAAGGAGACAATCTGGTTCCGGGTCAGCGTCTGGGGAAAACAGGCAGAAACGGTCAACCAGTATTTGTCCAAGGGCAAAATGGTACTGGTGGAAGGGCGCCTGACGCCGGATGCAAAAACCGGCGGCCCGCGCATTTACCAGCGCCAGGATGGCACCTCTGGCTCCTCGTTTGAAATTTCGGCCAGTACGGTGCGCTTCCTCTCACCGCGCAGTGAAGGCGGCGGTGGAGGTGGTGGAGCCGAATCCTTCGCCGAGCCCCCCACAGAGGGTGAGGACATTCCCTTTTAATGACCGATAAAAATCCCCCCGCCGGCGGACAACCGCCGGCGGCAATGCCTCCGCTGCAATTACCGTCGGACCTGGCACCCATCTACGCCAACCTGGTACGGATCAGCCACACCCCGGCTGAAATCGTGCTGGATTTCTCGCGCATTCTGCCCGCCCAACCTTTGATGACTGTGCTGGCCCGCATCGTGATGTCTCCGGTGGCGGCCAAGCTCTTCCACCGCGCCCTGGGCGAAAACCTGGCCCACTATGAGGCCGCTTTTGGCCCCATCCCAACCCCCGGCGCAACGCTGGCGGATGACCTGTTCCGCACCATTCATCCACCGGAGCCACCAAAGGAATAAATTGCATGCCCAATCTGAACGAAATATCCGAGCACCTGCTATCTGAACTGGAGGTGCGCAATCAGGCGCGCGATGCGGCACTTTCGCAAGCCCGTGTGTTGACGCGCAACGCGGCCCACGCCATCCGCGCCATCCATCGCCTGGAGCCGGAAACCGCCAGCGCCCTGCTGGCGGAAGCGCGCACCATCCTCGAGAATCTCAAGGTCAGCCTCCAACCCTTCCCGGAGCTGTTCTTCTCCGGCTATGTGCAAGATGCCATCAAGGAATTTGCAGAAGCCAGCATCACCTGCGCCCTGGTGTTGAACCAGGAATTACCCGATGCGCAAACCCTGGGTGTACAGCCAGCGGCCTATCTGAATGGCCTGGCTGAGACCATTGGCGAGCTGCGCCGGCGCTGTATGGATGTGCTGCGCCAGGGTTACTCTCCGGAGGCCGAACGCCTGCTGGAATGGATGGACGAGATCTACCTGTTACTGGTGTCGGTGGATTACCCGGATGCCATCACCAACGGACTGCGCCGCCAGACCGATATTGCCCGCAGCCTGGTGGAGCGCACCCGCTCGGATTTGACTCTCAGCCTGCGGGATGAACAGGTCATCCAGGCCCTCAACCGCATGCACGATCGGCTGGATAATGGAGAGCAAGCGCTTGCGCACGATCCGGGCCTCTGAAATCGGAACATACTTATACTGCCGCCGCGCCTGGTGGTACCAATTGCAGGGTGTTGAATCCCGCAACAAGGGAGAACTGGCGGGCGGCACTGTTTTCCACAACCGGCACGGGCGGCAGGTTTTGATCTCCGGCCTGTTGCGCGGCGGGGCAATTTTCCTGCTGCTGGCTGGAATCATCCTGGCCGGGGTGGGGGTGACCTTATGGCTGCTCCCCTGATCCTGCTGGCGTTGGGCTTGTTGTTGGTGGGCGGGCTGCTGCTGTGGCTGGCGGGCCGTCAGCGCAAAGATGCCGGGCTGCCCGAAGGCCGGGTGATTTACGCCGATACCGGCACCTGGGCCAGGGTGGAGAAGCCGCTCTACGACAGCGAACTGGCACTGACTGGCCGGCCGGATTACCTGGTGGAGCAAGATGGCCTGGTGATCCCGATCGAGGTCAAATCCACCAATCCGCCACCCACCCCCTACGACAGCCATATTTTGCAGTTGGCCGCCTACTGCCACCTGGTGACGCGGGCCATGGCCAAACGCCCCCCCTTTGGCCTGCTGCATTACAAGGGCCGCACCTTTGAAATTGATTACACGAGCGAATTGGAAGATCAATTGCGCAGTGTCATCGGCGAGATGCGCCAGTATGAGAAGGCAAAATCAGTGGACCGCTCGCACGAAGTCAGCGCCCGCTGCATCCGCTGCGGGTATCGGTATACCTGCGACCAGCGGTTGTAGCGCTTTTTCCTGCGCTGAACAGGCCTTTTTGCTCTTGCCTCAAAGCGGACTGCGAAAACCCCGGTTTCACCTGATAAAAATGCCCCGCCATGTTATTGGCGGGGCATTGAGATTGTTGAGGGTAAAGGGTTCAGAAGCCGCGCTTCTCACCGCTGCCGGGGCGGGGCGGCACCGGACGTGAGGCGGCGGAGAGGCTGTGGTAAGTCGGCTCCGGGCGGCCGGCCAGATCGGGCTGGCTGCGGGTTACCGGCATGGAATTGGAAGGCCGCGGCATGGCTGCGGAGGCGGGCCGCGGGGCGGCCGATGCCGGGCGCTGCACCCCGTTATACGCTGGCCGTTCCGCCTGGGTTTGGGCTGCCGGGCGGCTGTAGGCGCGGCGGGTCTGCGAGGAGAAAATGCGCTCCCCGGCTTGCGAGATGGTACCAATGATCAGGATGCGAATCACCCAGACCATCAGCGCCACAAAAATCGGCACAATCTGCGTCAGAGTGCTGACGCTGACCACGGTCGTGCTTTGCAGGGCATGGTTGTTGATGGCCATCGAGACGCCCCACCAGGTCAGCAGGGCATTCATGGTGGCGGCCAGCAGCCAGGCGCCCAGCAAGTACCAGGTTTCTTTGGGTTCAGCGGCTCCGCTTTCCGGGGTGAACAGGCGGGCAATGCCGGCAAAATCAATGCCGCAGAAAGCCACCGCCAGGATGGTCGCCCACGGCAGGCCCAGAAACGTCAACCCACCGAGCAGGTCGCGCAGGGCGTAATCGGTGGTGGAATAGTTGAACATTTCAAAGAAGAGCAGGGCAGATACAATCATCAACCCGAATAAGAGACCCGGACGAGATTTGATCTTATCCAACAGGTTTAAATGGGTGGAACGGGAAGCCGTATTATATGCCATGGGAGAACCTCCGTATCTGAACGTTTGTTCTATTATAGAACAAATATTCCGTTTGTCAAGGACTATTTTGGGCGGAATTTCGGGTCGCCCCTGCCCCCCCCGCCGAATGTTGACGATTCGCCCCTGCCATTGCATCCATTCACGATAATATA
>CALESS010000551.1 GCA_937907495.1 uncultured Anaerolineaceae bacterium | reverse complement strand
TCGCATGATGACTCAATCGGTTCAGGCCTTCAGCCCCCATTTAGGCTTTGCCATTCCTTCCGCCATCACGCAGGCCGGCCTGAAGGGTGAATATATCCGCGTCATGGAAGCCGCAGCAAAGACTTACCAGCGCCTGGCGTCCATCTCCCCTGCTGTAGCGGCCTATGTGCTGCCCAACGCCTACAATCGCCGGGTTTTACTCACCATGAACCTGCGCTCTACTGAACACCTGCTCCGCTTGCGCAGCGCACCGAACGCTCATTTTGCCATGCGGCGGGTGGCACAATGCCTGGCGGAAAAGCTTCGCCAGCGGGCTCCGTTGCTGGCAGGGTTCATGCGCATCTCCCCCCTGGAGAATTCCACCCGTATTGAAGAGGATTATTTTTCTGCCACCGCTTTTTCTGTCAAAGGGTTGACGGATTCTGAATAGGATAGTAGAATAATCGCCGCTACAAAAGAATAGGCAGCAGCAAAATTGCGGGTGTAGTTCAATTGGTAGAACGCCTCCTTGCCAAGGAGGAGGTCGTGGGTTCGAGCCCCATCGCCCGCTCTACTCATTCTTTTGGCGACGTGGCCAAGTGGCAAGGCAAGGGTCTGCAAAACCCTCATCAGGGGTTCAAATCCCCTCGTCGCCTCTCCAATCAGGTCAAAAGGCAGCTTAACCGCTGTCTTTTTTTATTCCCCCCCTCAAAAATTGTCAATAACGGTTGAGGATTCACCGGCTTATTCAATTCGGCACCTTTTCGGTGACAAGCTTCAACCGCTTAAAACCCGACCGCCGGAGAAGGGCTTCTCCGGCGGAAAACAAAGGGCGGCTTCCAGGTTTGCCTAATTCCGCAGCATCGAGCGCACATCTACCCGGTCCAAACGAATCACCAGGTAGAACGAAATCGCCATGCCGAGCAAGGAGGTAACCATATATACGTAATCCACTGCCCCGTTCTTGGGCAGGGCGTTATTAAAGAACATCATCAAGCGGATAATCACATTCATCCCTTGCAACAGGATGGTGAAGGTCAGTGCCAGGCGATCGCCCTTGATGATGCGATACCCCAGGAAAATAACCAGGGCAAGCACCAGCAGCATGGCAACCCAGCCGCTGATAATCGTCATCGGGGGGTAGCTGATCAACCCCAGGACGGGCAGAACAAACAACAGAAGGACTTTCAACAATGTATTCATCTCTCTCCTCCTGTCCTAATGCCCACCCAGGTAAGCTTCAATGACCAGGGGGTTTTCCATCAACTCGTGGGAATCACCTTCGAGGATCACCCCACCGGTCTCCAATACATAGCCCCGGTCCGCAATGGAAAGGGCCATCTGGGCATTTTGCTCCACCAGCAGGATGCTGACGCCCTGATCATTGATATCCCGAATAATCTCAAAGATCTGCTCCACTAAAATCGGTGCCAGCCCCATGGATGGCTCGTCCAACAGCATCAACCTGGGGTGCGACATCAAACCGCGGGCAATCGCCAGCATTTGCTGCTCGCCTCCCGAAAGCGTTCCGCCTAGCTGCATTCGCCTTTCCTTCAGCCGGGGGAAGCGGGTGAAAACATTTTCAATATCCTGGTCAAACTGGGCTTTATTGTTGAGCAGATAAGCACCCATCTCCAGGTTCTCCATCACCGTCAGGGTGGCAAAAATCTTGCGCCCCTCCGGTACCTGGATAATCCCCCGCCGCACAATTTCAGGTGCAGGCATCTGGGTGATATCCTGACCTAAAAAGGTAATGCTCCCGGTCCTCGATCGCAGCAAGCCGGAAATGGTATTCAAGGTGGTGGATTTCCCTGCCCCATTCGCGCCAATCAGAGTCACAATCTCGCCCTCATCCAGGTGAAAATTCACTCCTTTCAGGGCATGAATGGAGCCGTAATATACTTGAAGATCTTGAATTTGCAGCATCATCGGCTTTTCTTCCGTTTGAATTTTTCTGCCAGGGCAGATGCACCCGGCCCAAGGTAGGCTTCAATCACCCGCGGGTTGGATTGGATTTCCACCGGGTTGCCAAATGCAATCCGCTCTCCAAAATCCATCACTGTGATCATCTCACACACACCCATCACCACCCGCATCTGGTGTTCAATCAACAGGATCGTCAGATTGAATCGCTCGCGGATGAAGCGAATCAGGTCCATCAGGGCCACCGATTCGTTCGGGTTCATCCCGGCTGCCGGTTCGTCCAGCAGCAACAAGCGGGGGGAGGCTGCCAGGGCCCGGGCAATTTCCAATCGGCGCTGCTCACCATAAGGCAGGTTCTTTGCCTCCTCATGGATGCGATCCTGCAGGCTGAAGACCGAAAGAAACTCGATCGCCTGGTCGGTCAGTTCATTTTCCTTGCTGTCATATTTCGCCGTGCGGAACAAGGCATCCGTAAAGCTGTAACCCGCATGGGCATGATAGGCAATCCGCACATTGTCCAGAACGGTCAGGTTGGGGAACAGGCGGATATTTTGAAACGTCCGGGCAATCCCCATCTGGTTGATTTCGTAAGGTTCATAACCGTTGATGGATTGACCATTAAACAGGATTTCACCGCTAGTGGAACCATAGATACCCGTGATCAAGTTGAACACCGTGGTCTTTCCAGCGCCGTTGGGGCCGATCAATCCATAAAGTGAGCCTTCGGGGATGACCAACTCCATATCCCGCACGGCCCGCAGACCGCCGAAGTTCTTGCAAAGATTGTGGATCTCAAGCACGGCAGGGGTCGCGGTTTCACTCATGGTGCCACCTCCGACGTATCCTGAATGGCTTCGAGGGGTTCGGTTTTCTTGACCTTCTTTTTGAAGGGCAGCAAATCCCGCAAATAAGCAATTTCAAAACCTCCAAAGATGCCGTTCGGTTTCAACAGCATCATGATTAATAACAGGATCGGATAGACCACAAACCGCCATGTTTCAAAACCTTCCGGCAGCCACAGGCGCAAAAAGCCTTCCAGCACCAATGCCCAGGCAAAAGAGGCAACCAGGGTTCCAGTAACACTCCCCAGCCCGCCAAATACCACGATAATCATCGGGTCAAACGATTTGATAAAGTTAAACGTATCGGGATGCAAGAAGCCGTTCACATGGGCATACAAAGCCCCGGCAATCCCCGCCAGGAAGGAGCCAATCACGAACGACAGGATCTTGAAATTCGCCACATCCACACCCATGGCCTTGGCTGCCAGTTCATCCTCCCGCACGGATTTGATTGCCCGCCCATACGTGGAATTGAGCATGTTGCGCACCAGGATGACTGCGATGACCAGGAATAGCATCACCCAGAACCATGAAGTCACCTTGGGAATACCCACCATGCCGCGGGCACCCTTCATTTCCACAAACCCCAACAGGGTATCGGAGTTATCCAACAGCACCTTGATGATGATGGTGAATCCCAGTGTGGCAATGCCAAAGTAATCCGAGCCGAGGGTCAGGATTGGCAAACCAAAGAGGAAGCTGACTTCCGCCGCCACCACCCCGCCTAACAAGACGGATAGGATGAATACTATCTGAACTGCCACGCCTTT
>CALESS010000550.1 GCA_937907495.1 uncultured Anaerolineaceae bacterium | reverse complement strand
CGTGGCGATGCGCCTGGGGAAAACCCCGTTGGAAGCGGGAATCTGGGCGGCAGCCGTCACCAGCCTGAAGGTGGAGCGTCCGGGGCCATTTAACCGCCCACTGGAAGAAGTGGAAGCATTCATCCGGGAAAAATACAACCATGGATCGCTTCGCTGAAAAGCAAGCCTGGATCGAGGCGCGCCGGCAAGAGCTGATTCTTCAATACCCGGCCTTGCTGGAAAAAATAATTTCCGCGTGGCAGCAGCCAGGCAGCGATCCGCGAGCCTGGCTGCTGTATTCTGCCAATTACCTTTTCCATACCGGAGGGGTGCGCTGGGCATTGGACCCCTTTTTGCTGCCCTCCCGGTTGGGGGTGGTGGATTATGAGGCCCTGCCGGATTTTAGCCCGCTTTCGTTTGCCCTGCTGACACATGAACACCGGGATCACCTGGACCTGGGTTTCATCAATTTCCTGAGCGCCCTGCCCATGCGCTGGGTGATTCCGCAGGCGCTACAGGCGCGGGTTCTGGGGAGCAGCAGGTTGGACGCCAACAAGGTGATTACTCCCCGGCCAATGAAATGGCTGGAACTGGAGGGAATCCGAATATTGCCGTTTGAAGCACAGCATTTTGCCCTGGAGAATGGCAGGCTGCGCGGGGTTCCTGCCATGGGTTACCTGGTGGAGCAGGATGGGCGGCGCTGGTTGTTCCCGGGAGATACACGGGATTATGACCTCCGTCTCCAACCCAGGTTGGAAGCGGTGGATGCAGCCTTCGTGCACCTGTGGCTCGGGCGGCGGGAAGCACTGGAGCAAAACCCCAGCCAGTTGGCTGCTTTTTGCCGGTTCTGTGCCGGGTTGCCAGCCCGCAGGATCTTCCTGACGCACCTGGAGGAGTTGGGGCGGCAGGCCGATGACTACTGGGATCTGGATCATGCCGGGCGGGTGATGGAGCTGCTAAAACTGGTCTGCCCGGAGAAGAGCGTACAGGCTTTTCGGATGGGGGATGAAATCGAATTGTAGCCGGTTACGGTTGGTAAGGGGAGAGTATGATAAACTAGGGGGCATT
>CALESS010000549.1 GCA_937907495.1 uncultured Anaerolineaceae bacterium | reverse complement strand
CTTTTCACGCTGGGGCGGGCTTGGCAACCACCGCTATCCGATCGGTTTCAGCGGTGACACCTTCGTCCGTTGGAAAACGTTGGCCTATCAACCCTACTTCACCGCCACCGCGGCCAATGTGGGGTACGGTTGGTGGAGCCACGATATCGGCGGCCATCAACGCGGCACAAACGATCCAGAGCTATACCTGCGCTGGGTGCAATACGGCGTCTTCAGCCCCATTCTGCGCCTGCACTCCACCTGCAACCCCTGGCTGGAGCGCCGCCCCTGGGGCTTTGACGCCGAAATTGAAAAGCATGCCAGCGCGGCCCTGCGCCTGCGCCACCGGTTTATCCCTTACCTTTATACTGCCAGTTGGGTCGGCAGCCAGACCAGCCGCCCGCCCATCCTGCCCATGTATTATCACTATCCGGAGCAATCTGCCGCCTATGAATGCCCGCAGCAATACCTGTTTGGGCCGGATTTAATCGCCGCGCCCTTCACCAGTCCCCACGATCCAGAAACCGGCCTTAGCCGCCAGTCCATCTGGCTGCCGGAGGGCAACTGGTATGACTTCTGGAGCGGCCAGGTCTATGCAGGCGGCTGGCATGTCATCCACGGCGGCCTGGGGGATATCCCCCTCTTTGCCCGCGCCGGGTCGCTCATCCCCCTGGCGGAAGAAGCCCTTTGGAACCAGCCCGGCAACCCGGCCAGGCTGCATTTGCAGGCTTTTGCCGGGGCGAATGGACGCTCCGATCTTTATGAAGATGACGGGGAAACCCAGGCTTACCAGGGCGGGGCCTACACCCTCACCCCGCTGAACCTGGTGCAGCACCCCGATCGTGTTCAAATCACGCTTGGCCCCGCCGCCGGAGATCTGACGCAAATTCCCGCCCGGCGCAGCTGGACCATCCGCCTCTTTGGCCTGGCGGATTGCAGCAGGGTGACCCTCAATGGAACCGCTCTGCCCTTTACTTATGATCCCGCAAGCCAGTCGGTGGAATGTATGCAGGAAGGTCCGGCCAGCGCTGCCGGGGAATTGGTTTTCCATGGCGCTCCCGGCAGCCGGGACCGGCGTGGGGAGCAGGTGCTCAAATTGTTGGCGGCCTTCCGCTGTGATGTAGACTGGAAACGGGAAATTGGCTTCGCCCTGCCCGGTTTGCTGGATGGCTCAGATTCGCTCCAGCGTTTCGCTGGCAAATTATCCAATGCGCAATACGCCGCCCTGCAGGATGTGCTGAAAGAAGGCTAACCATGGACGAATACCGCCAATCCAACCGCAAGATGTGGGATGAACTGGCGCAGATCAACGCCCGGTCGCAATTCTACAACCTGGCCGGTTTTAAAGCCGGGGAAAAAATCCTGCACCCGCTGGAACTGGCCGAGTTGGGACCCTTTGTGGCCGGCCAACGCCTGCTGCACTTGCAATGCCACTTCGGCATGGATACCTTGAGCTGGGCGCGCCTGGGAGCGCAGGTGACCGGGGTGGACTTTTCACCGAAGGCGATTGAAATGGCCCAAAACCTGGCCGCCGAGTTGAACATCCCCGCCCGCTTTTTGTGCAGCGATATTTATGACCTGCCCGCCATTTTGGATGAAACCTTTGATATCGTCTTCACTTCCTACGGTGTGCTGACCTGGCTCTCCGACCTTGGCGGCTGGGCCGGGCTGGTGGCCCGCTACCTGCGGCCTGGCGGGCGTTTCTACATGGCGGAGTTCCACCCGACGGGCATGATGCTGGATGATGGATCACCTGCCCCCCGCCTGCGCTACGATTATTTTGACCCGCAGGTGATGGCTTTTCCCAATACCGCAGGCTCCTACGCCGATCCGCAGGCCACCATCAGCGTGGAGTTCTCCTACGAGTGGCAGCACCCCCTGGGAGAGGTGATCAGCAGCCTGTGCGCCGCAGGTCTGCGCATCGAGTACCTGCACGAACAGGATTTTATGTGCTTCAAAATGGCGCCTTACATGGTTCAAAGCGGGGAGAATGAATGGCGCCTGCCGCCGGACCACCCCCGCCTGCCGCTGCAATATTCCCTGATGGCCCATAAGGAATAATCACTGCATTATATGAAGGAAAGGGGTTTCACATGCGTAGAAATATGTCGTCTTTCCGTCTGCTGTTGTGCGGGATTTTGATCCTGGCTGCAGGTTTCCTGCTGCTCGCGGGCTGTGATCAAAGCGCTGCCCCCAATTATGAGCGTCTCTTCCGCAATTTTGACTCGCAACTGAAAGCCCAGGTGATGACAGATGAGAACCTGGCCCGGACGGGCGGGCGCTGGTACGCCGCCACAGGTGGCTTCACCAACCCCGGGCTGCTGAAGCAGGGCATAACCGAGAATGTGATGCAAGTAGCCTTCTTCAGCGGCGGTGGGGAGGACAGCGTGGTGGGCTATTCCCACACCCTGATCCTCTTTGAAGATGGCCTTAGCAAGCTCCAGGATGTACGCTATTCTGGAAATCTCGACCCGGATACCGACGAAATCCACGGGGTGGCTTCCATCCATGCCGAGGTGGTTTGTCCGGTCTCATCGGATAACGACGGCTGCGAGGGCAGCATTTTGGATTACGAGGAGTTCTGGTCAGCCACCTGGGACGGCGGAAAAACGCTTTCCGGCGAATTGACCAGCCCCATCATCCCGCACCTGTGGGCGTTTGATCTGAAGGTCAAATAGCAGGCGCAGGATTGCAGCCCATTCGGTCAGCAAATCGTGACGATTATCCGCCCGCCTGCTTATTTTGAAAACTAGCCCCGGCGGCGGTGATACAATACAATATGGAAGAACCAATCAGGAGGAGAGAGATGAACCGTACCCTAAAAATCGCCATTCCAATGGCGGGCTATGGCTCCCGCATGCGCCCGCATACCTGGAGCAAACCCAAACCGCTCATCCCCCTGGCCGGGCGCACCGTGCTGGATCACTGCCTCAACCAGTTCCGCAGCTTGCCCAAAACGTTTACACCGGAGTACATCTTTATCGTTTCCCCTTTCCAGGTGGAACAGGTAACCGAATACCTGCGGCAGCATTACCCCGCCCTGCCCTGGCAGATGGTTGTGCAAGAGGTGATGCGCGGCCAATCGGATGCGCTCTACCTGGCACGCGAACACTTGAAAGGCCTCATGTTGATGTGCTTCTCCGATACGCTGGTGGATGCAGACTTCAGCGGGCT
>CALESS010000548.1 GCA_937907495.1 uncultured Anaerolineaceae bacterium | reverse complement strand
GCCAGGGTGGCGGCCTGGGCGGTGCGGGTGTTATTCACCAGAATTTGAGCGGCCTGTTGCTGGTGCAGCTCCTGCTGACGGGGAGCGATCATCAAGTTGTAGACCAGCAGGGCGATGATGCCGAGCACAATAATGCCGCCGATAATGCCGGCAGTCAGGGCAAAGGAGCGGTTGCCTTTCGGTTCAGGGCCATCTGGCTCCGGCGGCATGGTTGGTTGGGAATCCCCAGCCTCCTCAAACAGCTCGAAATCGCTATCCTCATTCGGGTTGATATCAGACATTGAACATTCTCCTCTCCGTGGGCTTCAACTTACTATTCTAGCACATCCAGGTTGGCAACGGGTAGGCAAATCTCCGTTCCATCCTCCATTTGCAAATCTGCGGCCTGGGCGGTCAGTCCGCTTGGGAAAACGCGCACCCCGGGCCGAATCTGTGAGAGCTTCCCGCAGCGGCCTGCATTTTTCCCCGTGTTGACCCGCACCATTTGCCCGGGGCGGAACTGCGCCGTATCGTTGGGGTACTCCGCCGCGGCATTGAGCGGAATGACCACTTCCGGACGGTTGGCGGCGTAAGGCGTCCAGCGGTGGGCCAGCAGGCTGATTTCGCGCTGGTCGCTGCTGGTGAGGATCTTATAAGCCAGCGGGTTTACGGGAATCTTGCCAAACCCTTCCAGCACCAGGATCGGCATGGTCAACTTTTCAGCCACGGGCACCAGGTCGGCGGTCATCGAACCCAGGATCAACCCTCGCAGCGGGATTTCGGTGGCAATCCGCAGCACATCTGCATTGGAGCAATGGCCCACCGCCAGGATGCCGCCGCGCATTGAAACATCCAGGCGGTTGACATCCAAAGTTTCATCCGGGCTGCTCATCCGGGTCATCAGCAGGGCGCTGATGGTGTGATCGTTGCCCCACACCCCTTGCAGCAGGGCGCCATCGGTTTCCACCCATGCGCCGCGTTCCGGGATGATTTCGGTCACTTCACCGGACATTTCCGCAAATACATGCAGGATTTCAGGGGCGGTTTCCAGCACCACCCGGCCGCCCTGGATCATCACCACGGTGCCATCTTCCGGGGCGCGTGCAATGCGGGTGAACATGCCTTCATACTCGCCGAGCGGCATATCTTTTTCCACCTTGTCTCCCTGGTGAACCTGGAGCACCTGGTCCATTTTCACGGAGGGCGGCAGGCGCAGCATCCGCCGGACATCCACAATCAGGTGAGAACCGGGGCGGGCGACCTGGGCGATGACATCCGCCGGTTTGACGGACTGACCCAGTCGCACCATCACCTGCCCGGGGAAGGGCAAGAGACGCCGGCGGCGAATGTGTGTGAGTGCAAGCATGTGGGTGACAGGTGCAAGCATGTTTACTCCATAGCCATAGATTGCAAGATTGATACCAGTTTACCCGCCCAGTGCCAGGGCCCATTTCTTCAGCAATTCCCGCCGGCGGGCATCTTCGACGGGCAGGTTGAGCGGACGGCCGCGTGCATCTATGACCGCCCCGCAAATCCCCCCGGTGATCTTGAAGCCCCCGGCTGGCCGTAAGCGTGGATCAATGGTGGTGCCGCGCAGGGCTTGCAGGTATAGCTTGCCGGTAACCCCCAGCCGCAGCGGCAGGGAGAGCAGGCTGCCTTTGAGGACCTCAAATACATCTTCTTCCCCGTTCTCGTATTGCAGCCGGGCGTGCAGGATGGGCGTTCCCTCCCGGGCGGAGCTGACCGGGCAAATGACGGTGGCTAACGACAGGAAAGCCCCCGATTCAAAGACTTGCACGGGTAAAATCGAATTGAAGCTGGCAATCGCCCCCAGGGCGGGCGTCAGCCCGTTTTGGTCGAGGATAATGGTGGTCAGGCCGATCGGCTGCAGGCCATCCAGGATCATCATCAAGCTTTGCTGCGGGGTAGGGGTATGGGTGACGGCCGCGCCGCTGACCAGCATGGGTTCAAAGGAATATCCAAGGTTGGGCCAGCGGGCCTGGGTTTGGGCCATGCTGAGGCGCATGATCTGGCGGGCTACCGCCTGCTCGATGAGCAAATCTTCTGCCGATTCTGGCAGGCTGGCCGGGTGGAGCGATTTCTGGAATATCCGATCGCGCACTTCTTCGGCGGACATGTGAATGGGCAGCCAGCGGGTGATATCTGCCAGGGTGGATTGGACAAGCACTTCCGCAGCCCCCGCACCGCTGCCCAGTGGAGACAGGTTAAGGGCGTAGGTTTTTTCGGTGGCCGCGGCAACAGTCGTCCAGGAGGCGCCAACATCCACCCCCAGCACCCCCTTGGAACGGTCGAACAACTGCCCCAGGAAGCGCACCATCCGGCCAAAGGCGGCGGCTGTTGGCAGGGTGGGGGCGCTGGCCAGGCTGGAAAGTCCCTCCAGCCCGTGGGTGCGGCGGCTGCGGATCTCCGCGGCCACCTGGGATAGGACATTTTGGGCCGGACTTGGGTCTTCCAGGTCAATGGTTGGCCGCAGGTTGGGGGCAAGGTGGACGGTAGTCCATTTGCCCAGGCCATCCTTGATCTTGTTGGCAATCGTCTGGTTCCCGGCGAAGATGATTTCCGGACGGGTTTCGCGCGGTAGCAGCCGGCAGGTCAGCGCGACCAGGTCTGCCAGGCGCATGATGGAGCGGGATGCGCCGCCATCGGTGCCGCCTGCCATGAGGATCAGGTCCGGGCGAGCCTGGAGCAGGGCATCCAGTTGAACTTCGCTGCGCCGGCGGTCAGCCAGGCTTAACGAATCCACCACCCGCCCATAGACTGCGCTGGCCGCCCGCTGGACACTTTCCAAAGAGACATCGGCCAGTAAACCAGTGACGACGATCTTTAACTCTTCTCCCGCTGAAAAAGTGACCACCAGGCGATCAATCCCCGTGCCATCATCCCGCCCCGGCAGGATGAGCGACTCTTCGTCATCCAGCAGGGTGCGGCCGGTGATCCGCTTAAGATGGGTCAGGGCCAGGTGGAAGGATTCCAGGGCATCAAAATACGGAGCGCCCATGGTGCAGGGGGCCAGGCCCGCTGCGATGAAGTTGTATTCACCTTCCACCACATCAAAGAGCATGGCGCGGGTGTTCACCGAGCCAAAGTCTATTGCCAGAACGGATTCAGGATCAACCAGGGTAGGGGTCATGGCAGCTCATTTAGTGAGGAAACTGAGAATGGTGGTAACCACGAAATCGAGGCGCTCAACCAGGGCGGTGAGGGCGGCGGAAAAGACACCCGCAAACAGGGCGCCCAGGGTGATGGCTAAAAAGACCTGTCCGATGCGGGAGAACCAGCCCACCAGCAAAGCCCGGCGAGGGGCTTCCGCGGTGCGGTTGACAGCGCCGAAGTTAAAGTAAGCCAGCGTGGTCACCGTGCCGATCACCAGCAGCAGGCCTTCGAGGATGCGCACCCAGAGCGGGGTCGTGGCGGGCGCGCCGGAGGCGAGCTGGAAAGTGGCACCGATCTGCCCGAACAGGGTGCCGAGAACCGCTCCGCCGATGATAACTGCTGCTCCCGCGCCGACCAGGTATGCCATGGATGGGCTGCCAAGAAAGGATAAACGCGGAGAGAGTTTGAAAAAGAGCAACAACCCCAGCACCAGGGCGGGTAAAACCAGCAATGCCCGGGTGGGGTCTCCGCTGAAGAACGCACCGATTAACCGTGGCACCAATAACTGATCCACCACCATTACGGCCAACACCCCCGCCGATATTCCGACAAAGAGGTAGGTGGCCAGGCGGAAAAGCACATTATCCCCCAGCAGGTAGCTGAAAACCAGCAGGGTGAGCAAAAATGCAACCAGAGTCCAGATCAGTTCCATGGGCTACCCTTCGTGCGGTTTGCGGGGACGCTTGATGAGCAGGATGATTCCCTGCCCGACCACCCCGATGAGGATGAGTATAGCGGCCATCAACATGCCAATTTGATAGGCGGCCAGGCGGCTGGAAACCGCATCACTGCTGCCGCTGAGCAGGCCTTTCACCTGGGAACCGGTGTAAGCTTGCAGCATGGGGGCAGCCTGGGAGCTGCTGATGATGAGCAGCGGGGTCTCGTTCAATGCCGGGCGGATTTGCTCGACCCAGGCCCGGCCCGTTTCTACATTATCTGTCAGCAAGATGACAGCCTTGAAATCGCTAAAAGAGCCTGTCGTTGCCCAATCCGCGGGTTGCCGGTACGGCTTGACTGCCAGGGTATCCAGGCCGATATGCTGTAACAGACTGGTGGTGGCAAGCTGGGCCAGGGCTGTACTGCCCCCGGCAAGGTAACCCAGGTTGGCGCTGGAAGTTTGTATTTTTACTTCCGGCCAGGAAGAGGCCAGGAGCGCCTCGCCGAGGGCCGGGCCAACCGGGTTGGTGCTGATGAGGCTCAGGCGGGCATTCTTCTGATCCAACAGTTGCAGCAAGCCGTTTGAGGCCGCCTCCAGTTCCGCTGCCAGGCCAGGCTCATACTCCACCGCCAGCAGAATCGCATCGCCGGGGTTGATTTCCCCCAGGGCGGAGGCAAAATCTGCCAGTTGGTTTGGGTTGCGGGCGGGCAGGACCGCCGGCATTTGCAGGATGAGCGGGGTCAACAGCGCTGCCAGCAACAACAGGGTCACCAGGGCGCGCATGATTTTGCCCGCAGAAAGGAGGGCTTCTCTGGGCGGGGTGGCAGCCTGGCTTTCACTGTTTAGAATGTTTTCCAGCAGGTTGGCATGCAGCCGCTGACGCTCGGAGACTTGCAGTTTGATGGAGTAGAGCGGCGGTTTGCGGTACTGCGTAACCGTTTCGGAGCCAGAGACCAGCCCGCGTAAACCGGCCAGCGGGCCGGCATTTTCCACCCGGTTATCTTCGGGCAGGGTGGTTGGCAGGTTGGGGGCTGCGGCTTCCACCGGGCGCATGGTTTGCAGCCAGGTGGGCAGTTGAGCGGGTTCCAGCTCTACGGCCGGCGCTTCGTTGGCGGGCGTTTCATCGCTTTCCGGGGTGGTGCCCTCGCCGATCCACTCCGGTAAATCCTTGCCGCCAAAGAGGTGGATGGTGGATTCAGGCGCGGCTGGAGCCAACTGGTCATCGGGTAAGAAGGCCGGCGCAGAGGGCAGCGGAGAAGTATCTTCGGGGATGATATTGGTCAGCCAGTCAGGAATCCCCTGGCCGGGTGCTGTCAGCGATTGGGAGGGTGAAACGGGAGGGGCTGTCCCATCCGGCACAGGAATGGAAAAAGGTCCGGGCGGTACTTCTGGTTCATCCGCATCCCCACCCAGGTCGCGCAGCCAGTCTGGCATTTCCTGCCCCGGCAAAACCAGGGATTGGGAAGGAGTGACAGGAGGGGTGGTATCTTCAGACCGGTAAGGGGAGGAAGGCTGGGCGGACACTTCGGGTTCGCGGGTCTCGCTTCCCAGGTCGTTCAGCCAATCGGGCGGTGAATCTGCGGCCGGCCCGGCGGGTTGGGCGGTTGGCGCGGGCTTCTGCAATTCCAAAAGCCAGTCTGGCAGGGCATCCGGGTCCGGCATTTGGATGTAAGTGTCATCTTCTGGCAGATGACCGGAGCCATCAAAAACAGGGGTTTCTGGGGCAGGGGATTCTTCGGGTTCAGCGGCAGCCAACCCGGCCAACCAGTCCATTTCGGGCGGGGCATGGGGGCTGCTTTCAGCGGATTCGGTTGGGCTCTCCTCGGCCGGGCTTTGTGCCTGGAAAGCGCTCAGCCAATCGAGATCGCCCTCGCGGGCGCCAGGGCTGGCGGGGGGTATCATCGGGGAGATTTCATCCAGCGGTTCAGCGGAGGGTTCTTCTGCTGCCGGGGAGGAGCTTTGCCCGGCGGCGGGGGGTTCAGATTGGAAGGCGCTTAACCAGTCCAATCCGTCCTCCTCCTGGCTGTTGGCGGCTGCGGGTTGATCCTCCGGCTGGTCGGAGAGCCATCCCAGGTCGTTGAGCAAGCCGGGGGTTGGCTCACCGGGTTGGGGAGTTGTCTCCGCTGTGATATCTGTGGAAGAGAGTGAGTCCGCCTGGAAGGCGCTCAGCCAGCCCAGGTCATTATCGCCTTCTGTTGCGGGCAGCGTGGGGGGGCTGGAATCTTCCGCGGAAGGCGGTTGAGGGGAAGGTTCATCTGCAAAGAGGCTGGAAAGGGAATCCGCCGGGGTCGGCGCAGGTTCTTCGCCATCCTGGCGCAGACCCGCCAGCCAATCGGAAACGCTCTCTTCATTCTCCAGCGCGGGTTCTTCGGCGGGGGCTTCTGCCTGGTGGCGGGCGCGGATGCGTGAGAGCCAATCCGTGCTTTCATCTTCGCTGGATTCTGGGGCGGCGGGTTCTTCAGCCTTGGGTTCGTCATCCCCGGAGAGGCGCAGACCGGAAAGCCAGTCTCCCGGGTCCGAGGGGGCAGGTGTGCTGCCTGCCAGCAGCGGCT
>CALESS010000547.1 GCA_937907495.1 uncultured Anaerolineaceae bacterium | reverse complement strand
CGCATCACGTCAAACCCGGCCACGCGGGCGGTGCCTTCGGTGGGGGCCAGCAGGGTGGTCAGGATCTTGATGAGGGTGGTTTTTCCCGCCCCGTTTGGCCCCAGCAGACCAAACAGCTCCCCCTGGCGAACTTCCAGGTTCACGCCTTGCAGTGCCAGCAGGGTTTTTTCTTCGTTTTTCTTGCGGTTGCGTAATTTGTAGATGCGCCCCAGGTCATGGGTCTCGATGGAAAGGGTTTCGGACATAGGAACTCCGGGAAATGGTATGGACTTTGCGTAATTGTTTGGTCAGCGTAGGGTAAGCGTAGGGTAAGAGTCAAGCACCCTCAGGGGTACCCTGCTAATATAGATGCAAGGGCGACTTCTCTTCTTCTCCTCCTTAAATGAGCGCCGGGGTCGGCGTCCCCGGCGCTCACCGATTCTATCACCAAAAAGCTCTGCGAAATCATCCATTTATGGATGATTTTTCGTTTAAGGCACTGAAAAAGACGCCACGGTGGATGGGGTGTTGGGAACAACCCATCCCGCACCAGGCCCCTCACCAGGAGCAAAATGAACGACTTTTTCGCTTACATTCCCCCGTGGAAATCTTTCCCCTTCAGGGCTTTACATACACATACAACCACAACAACTCCTCGCCGCGCGGAGTGTACCACTCCTGCCAGGCGCCGCCGGGGAATTCCGCAGCCACTGCCTGGCGGTCGGTTTCGTGCTCCGGCAGGAAGGCGAAGAAGATTTTTTCGCCCTCCGGTTGCGGGGTATCCGGCGAGCCCCAGGCCTCATTCACATTGTAATATTGGATTTGGGGTGCCAGGAAAGGCAGGCTGTTTATGGAATCGTAACCCATGTTGGGGTAACCACAGAAAACCAATTCCGTCCCCGCAGGCTCGCCCTTCAAGCGGTCTGCCAGGCGTTGGGCTACCATGCCATTGAAGCCAGCAAAATCACTGCGCGGCGTGTAATCCAGGTAGTAATAGCGGGCGTCATCCGCTCCCAGAAAGAGAACCGCCACCAGCAGCCCGGCCTGTATCCAGCGCACCCGGTTGGGCCACAGGCGGCTGAACAACTCGCCCAGGCGCTGCAGGCTGAAGGCGATGAAGAGGGCCACCGCCGGGGCAGCCGCCACATATCGCTGGGCGGCAGGGGTGCTCTCGCTCATCCCGCCCGTGATGCCAAACCAGAACAACCAGATCACCAGCAATTGGCTGCGGTTGTCTTTGATCCGCAGCAGCATGAGAACCAGTCCCAGCAAAAAGACGATCCCCGGCAGGGTACGCAGCAGCGGCACACCCGGCGTGTACCAAGCATTCAGGGGCAGTTCCACAAATGCCAGCATCCCACTCCACAATTGGTTGAGGATGATGGCAAAGGGCGTTTTGCCGGTGATCTCGGCGGTATAGGCCAGCCAACCACCGAGAATGGTCACCCGGTTCATCGGGGCAAAAAATTCACTGGGAAACTGCAGGTAAAACCAGGCCAGCGGCAGAACGACAATGAAGGCCACCCACACCATCAACAGCAAATTGGGGAATGCGCGGCGGAAGGTTTGGCGGTCAAACAAGCCAGCTACCACCACCCAGGTGACAATGACAAAGATGAGGGTGCGCCCGGTGGTGTAAAAATATTGTGCCAGGCCCAGCCCCAACCCTGCCAGTAGAAAGCCTGCCCGCTTGTTGCGCTGCCAGCCGACCCACAAAGCGCCGAGCACCAGGGTGAAAAACAGGCCATCCCAAATGTTGTTCAGCCCCACCCGGCTGAAATGGTTATGGAAGTGAAAGCCCGTCAGGAAGATGGCAGCCATCAGCCCGGGCAGCCAGCCGAACATGGCCCGGCCCACGAAGAAGATGCCCATCACC
>CALESS010000546.1 GCA_937907495.1 uncultured Anaerolineaceae bacterium | reverse complement strand
TGTCAATATTTCCACCCCCCTCATTGAAGGTAGGGTTGCCAGGCTTCTATCCCTTGAGCGAGCCGGCGAGCATGCCCCGCAGGAAGTACTTGCCAAGGAATAGATAAACCAACAGCGTGGGCAGCGCTGCCAGCAGCGAGCCAGCCATCTGCACATTCCAGGAGATAATCTGGCTGCCTGCCATGTTGTTCAAGGCCACCGTAATCGGCCAATCCTGGTTGCCCGTCAACACCACCGCAAACAGGAAATCATTCCAGGCCGAGGTGAACTGCCAGATCAGCACCACCACAAAACTGGGGATGGAGATGGGCAGCAGGATATGCCGATAGACGCCCAGCATATCCGCCCCATCAATCCGCGCCGCCTCAATCAACTCCGTGGGCAGGCTGGCATAGTAATTTCGGAAGGTCAGGGTGGTGATGGGAATACCATAGATGACGTGCGCCAAAATCAGTGCCGGGATGCCCGACAGGCCAATGGAGCGCATAAACTGCACCAGCGGGATCAGGATGCTTTGATAGGGAATGAACATCCCAAACAGCAGGAAGGGGAAGATAAAATCTGCACCCCGGAATTTCCACTTGGCCAGCACATAACCATTCACCGACCCTAAAATTGACGAGATGATGGTTGCCGGAATCACCATCTTGAAACTATTCCACAAGAAGGGCGCCAGGGTCTTAAAAGCCTCAACATAATTATCAAAGGCGATGCCGCGCGGCAGGTTCCACATCCTGGTCAAATCAATCTCATCAAACGCCTTAAAACCTGTCACAAGCATCACATACATTGGCAGCAAGTAAAAGATCGTCATCAAAATCAGGGGGATATACAGCCAATTCTTGCTCAAGCGAAAGCCGGAAAGAGAGCGTCTCATTGTGGGGCCTCGCTTTTCAAGGTGTATCGCATGTAGGGAATAATTAACACGGCCACACTGATCAGCAGCAGAATGCCAATCGCCGCACCCCGGGCGTAGAACAAGCCGTCAAACGTGCTTTGCCACATGTAAATCGCAGGCACATCCAGCGGGTATTGCTTGCCCGCCACCGCAATAATCAAATCAAACACCTTCAGCGAAATATGCCCCAGGATAATCAGGGCGCTCAAACTGACGGGCATGAGAATCGGCAGGACAATATGCTGGTAAATTTGCAATTCATTCGCCCCGTCAATCCGGGCCGCCTCTTTCAGTTCCTGCGGAATGCTGCGTAAGCCGGCCAGGTAGAGCGCCATCGTATAGCCCGACATCTGCCAGATTGCCGCCAGGGCAATGGCGGCAATCCCCCAGGTTGGAGTGGTATGCCAGCGGTTGACCAGAAAATCCAGCCCCAGGCTGGAAAACAACAGGTTAAAGCCGCTGGTGCGGTCCCCGGTCGCCGGGTTCATCAACCAGCGCCAGACAACGCCTGTCACAATGAATGAAATCGCCATCGGGAAAAGGAACAGGGTGCGGAAAAAGCCCTCCCCTTTCAACCCCTGATCCAGCATCACTGCCATAAAAAAGCCTAGAATAATGCAGCCAAAAACAAACACCACCGTAAAAATCACCGTATTGCGAATATCCAAATGAAACCGGGGGTCTTGAAACAACTGAATATAGTTATCCAGTTTTGCAAAGGTATAATCTGGAGTGAGACCTTTCCACTTGCTCAAAGAAACCCGAACAGACCAGGCAATAAATCCATAGACAAAAATCAGAATTGCCAGAATGGAAGGGAGAACCAGCAAGAAGGAAAGATAACGATCCTTGTTTCGAAACATGGGCAGTTACTCCAATTTCTATTGATGGAGGGCTTCACCACTTGCGTGGTGAAGCCCTTTTGATCGTGTTACAGAAATGGTTACTTGCAGGGTCCGGAAGCGACACAGGCTGCAACCAGCGCAGACTGGAAGACATCCACTTTCTGGTCGGCAATGAAGGCGCCCAGGGCGGTGTCAATTTCGGATTTCCAGGAGTCGTTGGCAACCACGCCATGGGTCAGGGAACCCACGACCGTGTTGCTCGCCCAATCCGCCATGGCAGATTGCAGGTAAACACCAAACAGGTTCTTGTCGCAATCGGTGCGGGCGCAGATGGAACCCTTCACGGGGTTGAAGGCTTCCTGGCCTTCTTTGGAGCCGGCGATCGTCAACCAGGCTTTGGCACCATCGGCATCCGGGGCGCCCTTCGCCAGGACGAACGAGTCCGACAGGAACTGGAACACACCCACGGAACCGGGAACAGGAGCCCAACCGTAATCGGTATTCGGGGCTTTTCCAAGCTCGCGGAAGTAACCTTCCGCCCAGTCACCCATCACATTGAAAGCCGCATTGCCATTGACCACCAATTGAGCGGCATCCTGCCAGGAAAGGGAGGTGGAGTCGTCGTTGGTGTAGGTCAAGACCATTTTGAAATCTTCCAGAGCCTTGGTAACTTCAGCGCTGGCCCAATCGGTTGTACCATCCCACAGGCCATTGTACTTGTCCACGCCCAGGGAACCGAGCAGTACGGTTTCCATCAGGTGCATCTTGGTCCATTGTTCGCCCAGTGCCAGCGGGGTAACGCCGGCAGCTTTGAGGGTTTCCATGGCCGCGAACCATTCATGCCACCACATATCGTCGGGCGACAGGCGCGGCA
>CALESS010000545.1 GCA_937907495.1 uncultured Anaerolineaceae bacterium | reverse complement strand
CAGTCCTTTCCAAACAGGCTCGCCAGGGCCAGGCGGATCATGTCCGAAATCACCTGGTTGGCAGCTGGTGCTGTAGATGCCTTGCCTGTACCGATGGCCCACACCGGCTCATACGCAATCACGAGGCCGCGTCCCTGTTCCTCGCTCAGGTCTTTAAGCCCTGCCACCACCTGGCGGATGACCACATCCGCCGTGATGCCGCTTTCATACTCCGCCAGGGTTTCCCCCACGCACACAATCGGAGTCAGCCCCACCCCCAGTGCAGCTTTCACCTTGCGGTTGACCGTTTCATCTGTTTCGCCAAAATAAGCCCGCCGTTCAGAATGGCCCAAAATCACGTACTGGCAAAATTCCTTCACCATCAGCGGGGATACCTCACCGGTGTATGCCCCGGAGGCCTCCCAATGCAGGTTCTGTGCTCCCAGTCCGATCTCCGTTCCTGTCAGCATCGCAGAAATGGGCATCACCGCCGTAAAGGGCGGGCACAAAACCTTATCCACCCCCTGGATAGCCTGCAAACCCGGCACCATCTCCGCCACCAGGCTGCGTGCCTGTTCCACGGTCTTATTCATTTTCCAATTTCCAGCAACAATGGGCGTACGCATGTTCAACCTCGGATTAATTAAGATTTCAATCCAAATGTGGATTGATGATATCAACCAACATCCCCTGCCACGCCTGATTATATCCCAAATCCAACCGGTTGACGCCCGGCTGCATTGCAGGTATCATCAGGTTACCCAGGCTGGTCGGGTGACCGCGCCTGCAATTGCAGTCGAGGAAAGTCCGCGCTCCACAGGGCATGGCGTCGGGTAATACCCGGGGCGGAGCAATCTGCCGGATCGGGCCACAGAAACATACCGCCATCGGCTCTTTCTCCTCCCCCCTGGCGGGGAGGACAGGGAGATGGGTGGTAAGGGTGAAATGGTGGTGTAAGAGACCACCGGCGAGCGCAGTAATGCGCCGGCCAGGCAACCCCCGCCCGGAGCAAGGCCAAGCAGGGTCCATTGCTGCCCCGCAGCAGGGAGGCGGCTCGTCTCCCGGTTCCCCGTGAACCGCAGATCCGGGTAGGCTGCTGGAGTGGCCTGGCAACAGGTCACCGAGAGAGATGGTCACCGGCGGAGGTTCGCCTCCGCTACAGAACGCGGCTTATAGACCGACCTGGGTACAGGTTTCTCCCATCGCAAGATTCAATGGCTCCATCCACCCCCATTCGATGCTCAAGGATAATTCCATGAAAGTTCTATTCATCGGCGGTACCGGTATCATCAGTTCAGCCTGTTCCCGGCTGGCAATTGAACGCGGCATTGATCTTTACTTGCTCACCCGCGGCCAATCTGCCCGCCCCACCCCGCCGGGTGCCCACCTGTTGCAGGGAGATATCCGTGAGCCACAATCCGTGCAAGCTGCCCTGGGCGGGCTGGACTTTGATGCCGTGGTAGATTGGGTGGCCTTCACCCCCGGGCATATCCAGACTGATCTCGACCTTTTCCAAAACCGGAGCGCTCAATTTGTCTTTATCAGCTCCGCTTCCGCCTACCAGACCCCGCCTTCCACTCTGCCAGTGCGCGAATCTACCCTGCTCGATAATCCATATTGGCAGTATTCCCGCAACAAAATCGCCTGCGAAGAACGCCTCATCCAGGCCTACCGTGAACAAAAATTCCCCTTTACCATCGTCCGCCCCTCTCACACCTACGATCAAACCCTGCTTCCCATGCACGGCGGCTGGACGGTGGTGGATCGCATGTTGCGCGGCGAACCGGTCATTGTTCACGGCGACGGCACCTCCCTCTGGACCCTGACCCACAACACGGATTTTGCCAAAGGTTTCCTCGGTTTGCTCGGCAATTCCCATGCCATCGGTGAAATCTTCCACATTACCTCGGATGAATGGTTGAGCTGGAATCAGATCGCTGAAATCACCGCCCAGGCCGCCGGGGTCACCCCGAAAATCGTTCACATCCCCTCCGACCTGATTAACGCCTATGATCCGGATTGGGGCGCCGGTCTGCTGGGCGACAAAGCCCACAGCTTCATTCTGGATAACAGCAAGATCAAACGACTGGTGCCGGATTTTCTTTGCACCACGCCCTTTTCGCAAGGCGCCCGTGAGATGATCGCCTGGTACCGGGCCAATCCCGCGGCCCAAAAGATCAACCCCGCCTTCAACGACACCTGCGACCGCATCCTCGCTGCTTACGCCAGGGCCTGGCCCGCGGGCTGACCCTCCCGCTTCTCGATCGCAATCCCGCCTCCATCGCGTT
>CALESS010000544.1 GCA_937907495.1 uncultured Anaerolineaceae bacterium | reverse complement strand
AGCGGTTCTTTTTTCGCGCAATGTCATCACAATATTCCGCCGTTCCAGTTTTTCCAGCGGAGGGAATCGCAAACCCCTCCATATATTTGGAGGAAGTTCCTTCGGTGACAACCAACCGCATCCCTTCCTTCGCCTTCTGAATTACCCACGGCTCAACCGAAATCTTCTCCTCCGTGGCAAAATTATTCTCATCATACAGGGTGATGACCGGATCCACAGTGATATCCCACCTCACCTCTGGTTGGGCCTCGTAGAGCGAATTGCCTTCTGAGTCGCGGATTTGTTTGATGAGATGAGGAACCAACAACTTGCCATTATTCGCCAGGGTCACGAAGGACATTAAAACCTGCATGGGGGTGGAGAGGACATATCCCTGGCCGATCGTGGAAATGTAGGTATCACCGGTTGACCAACTCTCTCCAATGATCCGCCGCTTCCAGGTCGGATCTGGGATCAATCCATCCGTCTCGCCATTTAATTCCACCCCGGTGATCGTTCCATAACCGAGCGCCCGTGCATATTCACCAATCCGCCAGATACCCAGCCCTTTTTTCACTTCATCCTCATACCCCCCGCCAACTTTGTAGAAATAAACATCGCACGAGAGCATAACACCTTTCAGATAATCCACCATCCCGTGACCATTTTCGTCATAGCACACATATCGGCGATATTTTCCGGGGTCATTTTCTGAATACTTTTCCAAAATCCGGATTTCTCCCGGATCCTCCACCTGGTATTCCGGGTCTACGACATCCTCATTTAGAATTCCAAGGGCGGTTGCCATCTTAAAAACCGATCCCGGCGGGTATTCCCCAGAAATTGCCTTGTTGAGCAAGGGCAGATGAGCATCTCGCTGTAACTGCTCATAATAATAGGTTGGGATAAACCGGGTCATGCGGTTGTTTTCATAAGATGGATACGACACCATCGCCAGGATTTCGCCGCTATTGGGGTCCATCGCCAGGACAACCCCGCTGGATAAAGCCAGATCCGGTTTGCGGTTGTTCCAATATTGCATCTCCTCGATTAAGGCCGTCTCCGCCACCTGTTGCAAGCGCGTGTCTATCGTCAATTTGACGTTATTGCCCGGAACGGTTGCCTCCGGAGGCTGCAAGTCCCGAATTTCCTGACCGGCAACATCTATTTCCACCACCCGCTGGCCATTTTTCCCGGCCAGGGTATCTTGCAGATAGTCCTCAATTCCGGCATATCCCACCTTATCCCGGCCCGGAATGAATCCCAACGCCCGGAATTCCTCCTCCCGCTGGGCGGGAATGGGGCCCAGGAAACCGATGATTTCTGCGGTTAGCGAACCGGTCGGGTAATCCCTCACATTGACGATTTCCACCTCAACCCCCGGCCAATCTTCAGCCTTTTGGCGCACAATCATGGCTGTCGTCTGATCCACACCACATTTAATGGCGGTAGGTTGATAGGGCCAGTTGGTTTCCGCAATATAAACAATCTGGAGAATTCCCAGGTCATTATCACATTCTTTGAAGATGGTGGCAGCCTCTTCTGCATCCGTCCCAGAGCTGGGGGGCATGCCAATTACTTTTGCCAGCTCCCGATAAATATTCTGCCTTGCTCCCTCATCTTCCGGCAAATTCGCCGGGGTAACGGTGATGTTATACGTGGCAATGTTACGGGCAAGCACGTAACCATTCCGGTCATAAATGATTCCGCGCTGGGTAGGCAGACTGATCTCCAGCGTCCGGTTATCGTTGGCCTGGGCCAGGAAATTAGCGCCTTGCACGATCTGGTAGTTGAATAGCTTAAATACATAATAGCCAAAAATAACCAACACCAGCCCGACAACAATAAATATCCGCCAGGGTTGGATGATTGGCCCCTGGATGGATTCATTTTCTCTCATGATGCGTCCTTTTCGGTTGGGAAAAGCCAATTGGCCAGATCCGTAACCAGAGTATACACAGGAATACTGAAAAGCAGATTAAGCAAAATGCTGGGCAAAATCACCAGGCTGAGACTTTCTCCAAACGGCAGCGGCACGCCGCTGATCACCCGGACGAGGAATTGAACCCCCAGCAGGAGAATCGTGCCCAGGGTCGTGCCAATCAACATCATTAATATCGGAACCTGCCAGATGCTCTTAATTACCAACCTCACACCCAATACGATGGCCAAATAGGAGAGGATCAAGACGACAAATGGCAGCCCGCTTAGGAAGCTCATCACCGTTCCTCCCAGCACAGCCCAGAACCAGGCATTCTTAACCCGGTCTTGCGAGGCCCAGGCAATTAAGAATAAAAGCAGCAGATCCGCACTGCCTTGAAGGAGAGTAATCCGGCTGATGAGTGAAGATTGCAGAATCGCCAGCAGAATCAAAATTGGAAAGGCTAGGATTGTAGGCACGGCTCAGGGGGTGTGCCCGGGAAAAAGGGGGGGGATATCAATGGGAGTATAGTTCTTGATAACCAGTACGGCCTGCAGGTTGGAGAAATCTACCACCGGCTGAATGGATGCGGTTTGGAAAAGATCCGTTTCCAGCCTGCGGACGGTGATCACCTGCCCGATCAGGATATCTTGCGGATATGCCCCACCCAACCCGGAGGTCAGCACCAGGTCGCCGGGTTGGAGATTGACGTCTTGTGTTACCATCTCCAGGTTGATATCTCCGGTCAACGAGCCGGTGAGCACTCCATCCGCGCCGGCATTTTGCAGGCTGATGTTGACGGTGGCACCTGGGTCAGTTATCAATTGAACCCGGGCGGCGCCGCCAATTACGGCATCAATCCGCCCGACCAATCCCTGTTGGGTCACCACGGGCATGCCATACCGCAACCCATTATCACTGCCCTGGTTGATGATGATGTAGTGCAAAAATGGGCTTGGGTCCCTCCCAATGACGGAGGCCGCCACATATTGGTTTTCTGGGCGGTTACGGGCAAAACCCACCAATTGCGAAAGAATATTCACCTCTTTCAGCGATTGTTCAAGTTCGATATTTTTGGTTTTCAGCAGATTGTTTTCCGCTTCCAGCGCGGCGATTTGTTCGCGGAGGGATGCAACATCCCGTGGTACAGTGAAAAATTCATAGATCGCTTGATAACGGGATGAAATCCAATTTTGCGCTGAGATTAATGGATTGGAAGCTGCCTGGATGGCAGGATTCAAATAGCCGCTGATGGCGAGAATCAGAATTCCGCCCACCACCAGGACGAAAACCGCTGTTTGGAAATATCGCGGTAGTTTATTTTTCATTTTTATTTATTAACCTGGAGCGCAAAGTGAATGGCTTGGCTTCATTACCTGCTGGTGCGATCCAGTCCAACCAGGAATGGACCATACAGATCAAGGTCTGTCAAAACGATACCGGCCCCGCGAGCCACGCAAGTCATCGGATCTTCGGCTACCCAGACCCGTAAACGAAGTTCGTCCGCTAAGCGCTCAGGAAGCCCATGCAGTTGGGCACCGCCTCCGGCCAGGCATACCCCGGAATCAATCAGATCGGCCACAATTTCTGGCGGCGCTTCATCAATAGAATCTTTGATGGTATCCACAATAACCTGGATGGAGCCGGAAACCGCCTCGCGGATCTCCACCGAGGAAATTTCCAACGATTCCGGCAGGCCGCTCACCAAATTTCGGCCGCGGACGGTCATCGTTCTCTCCGTGGGCAGCGGATAAGCGGAACCAATCTGCATTTTCACATTTTCGGCCATTCTTTCGCCGATGAATAGATTATATTTATTTCGGATATAGGTAATGATATCTTGATCAAGTTCATCACCTGCCACCCGTAAGGAGCGGCTTACCACCACACCCCCCATCGAGATAATGGCCACTTCGGTGGTGCCGCCGCCGATATCCACGATCATACTGCCCCGAACCTCCGATACGGGCAGCCCGGCGCCGAGGGCCGCTGCCCGAGGCTCTTCAATCAGGAAGGCTTCTCGTGCCCCGGCAGCCATGGCTGCATCAAACACGGCCCGTTTTTCAACCTCTGTCGCCCCGGAAGGAATACCAATCACCACCCGCGGCCTCGGCATCGGTACAATGGACTGCTGATGCGCCTTGTAAATAAAATAACCCAGCATTGCCTGGGTGATTTCAAACTCAGAAATCACACCATCCCGCAAGGGCCGGATTGCAATTACATTGGCGGGGGTTCGTCCCACCATCTCTTTGGCCTGGGCTCCAATAGCCAGCGGCCGGCGGGTTCGTTTATCAATCGTCACCCACGACGGCTCGTTTAACACGATCCCCTTGCCTCGCACATTGACCAGCGTGTTGGCCGTCCCCAGGTCAATGCCAATATCCAGGGAGAAAAGACCCATAAACCAGCTAAGTGGATTAAAAGTCAAATTGAGCTCCTATAAAATCAAAAGGAAGAGTACAAAACCATGAAAAATTATACCATACCTGATTTTTCAGCTTTGCAAGATGTATAATTTCAAGAATAATTTCAGGCATGAAGAAAGATGACCTTGATCCTCTCTCAAAAAACGTTGCAAAGCTATCAGAAAGAAACGTTTCGCCTTCACCCCCGTCACCGCCTGCGAACCATTGATCAGGCGGTTGAGTTCGTCAATGAGCGCGGCTTTGTTTTCTTTTGGCCGAATAAAGGGATTCTCTTCCCCAGCTTGTGGAGCGCGGTCGCTGGAGACCGACCTGTGCCGGATGAACATGATGACCCCGGTCATATCACCTGGGATTGGAAAGACAAATCACTTGGCAAGAAGTTTTGGTATTATGGACGGGTGCTTTCGGGCCGCAATGCGTTCATTTCTCTCGCTTGTCTGCCCGCATTTTATGCCCTCTCCCCCAACTATGGTTCGCCAACAGAAGATTACCTGGAGCAATACGCCGCCGGGAAATTAACCGCCGAAGCGAAAACAGTGTATGAAGTCCTGCTCGATCATGCCCCCCTGGATACCCTCGATCTCCGCCGCCTGGCATACATGACCAGCCGGGAAAGTGACAGCCGCTTTCAAAAGGCCCTCACCACCCTGCAAATGGACTTCCGGATTTTACCGGTGGGTATCAGCCGGGCCGGCGCCTGGAATTACGCCTTTATTTACGATCTCACGCATCACCATTTTCCAGGTTTGCTGGAAGAAGCCCGCCAGGTCAGTGAAATGCAGGCTTACCGAACCCTGGCATTCAAATATCTTCAAGCCGTTGGCGCTGCCACGGTTGCCCAGGTGAAAAAAATCTTCCGCTGGCCGATGGATCAGACTCTCACTGCGTTATCCGGCCTTGCCCAACAAGGGAAATTGGTTCATCCCGTAGAAGTGGAAAACATAACCGGCGAGCATTTTGCTCTACCCTCGCTGGTGTATAATCGTTAACATAATGAACCGGGGAGGAACAACCACCATGAAAGAATTTCACGTTTCCCGCCAATCTCGGGATCGGTTTCAATTTGATCAATCCCTTTTTTCCTTTAATGGCAACGTTATTTTTGCGAACTTTTATTCAGCCCGCATGTTTGCCCAGCAAATGAACGCGGCCCGCGACCTGCTGCGCTTCCCGGAGCAGGCGATCAAAGCGGGCGAAATCAATGCGATGGGTTTGCTGGATGAAATCCTCCACCTCATGATCGAGCAATATCGCCGCCAGAAGAACCCT
>CALESS010000543.1 GCA_937907495.1 uncultured Anaerolineaceae bacterium | reverse complement strand
TGTTATCCGGTACACCGGTCAGGTAGGTGGCCGCATCACCTGGGTTTTGGATGGAGAGCAGGTAGATTTCAAAATGATCGTTGGCGTAAGTTTCATATACCAGCCACTGTCCATCCGGCGACCACGAGGGATGACCGTCATAAGCGCCGGTATCCGTCAGCCGCGTAAGATTTCCATTTTCCAAATCCATCAGGAAAAGATCCCAATAGCCATTGACGCGGGAGGAAAAGGCTAATTGGCGGCCATTTGGGCTGAGAGCGGGATGAAGGTCATCCCAATTGCCGTCAGTCAGGCGGGTAAGCGGAAGATATTGTGGGTGATAGGCAAAGAGATGGGTATTCCAACCATCCGACATCGAGAAAAAGTATGCACCATCGGTGGACAGGCCTTCCAGGGCGCTCATCTTCAGGGTGGGTTGGGGGGGCAGGGTTTCAAGAGCCTGGGTGGGGAAACTCTCCGGGGTGAGGGTATGGGTGGCAGAGGGTGTAAAGGTCGGGGAGGCTGTGTAGGTCGGTACGGATTCGGCCCCAGCCGTGGCAGGTGATAAAAACCCTCCGGGTTTGAGGATGATGGACAGAGCCACCAGGTTCACCAGGCATAAAATCAGTAAAACCAGGTATAGGATGCGGGAAGGTCGCGGATTGGCTTTTTTCATGCGATCGGGTTAACTGGAAAAGCCGGTTGATAGGATACATTCCGGAGTTAGCATATCAGCATTGTAGCATACTGCCCGGCCGAAAGACCGGGCAGCAGTTTACAAAAACGTCAGGTGGTTATTGGTCCTCAAAGCGCATGGAATACAGGTTGTAATACATGCCCCGGCGGGCCAGCAACTCGGAATGGCTGCCCTGCTCGACCACCCGGCCATCATGGATCACGAGAATGAGATCTGCATTGATAACCGTGGAAAGGCGGTGAGCGATGACAATGGAGGTGCGGCCTTTCAGCAGCCGGGTGAGTGCTTGCTGAATGATGCGTTCCGTCTGGGTATCCACGCTGGAGGTGGCCTCATCGAGGATCAGGATGCGCGGATCAGCCAGTAAGGCGCGGGCGAAAGAAATCAACTGGCGCTGGCCTTGTGAGAGAATCACTCCTCCCTCTTCCACGGGGGTATCGTAACCCAGACGAAGGTTTTGGACGAATTCATCCGCTCCTACGGCCCGGGCTGCCGATTCCACCTCGGCATCGGTTGCATTCAGGCGGCCAAAGCGGATATTGTCGCGGACGGTGCCGGAGAAAAGGAACGGATCCTGGAGGACGATGCCCATCTGGGAGCGCAGACTGGCCTGGGTCACGGTCCGCAAATCCACCCCATCCACGCGCAGAATGCCAGCCGTTGGATCATGAAAACGGGAAACCAGCTTGATAAGGGTGGTCTTTCCGGCGCCGGTTTTGCCAACCAGGGCTACAGTTTGGCCGGGTTGGATGCGAAGGTTGACATCTTCCAGCACAGGGGTGGGGTCATCGGAATAGTGGAACGAAACATGGTCAAACTCAATCTCACCCTGGATGGCAGGTAATTCGCGGGCCTGGGGTTGGTCCTGGACTTCGACCGGGGCATTGAGCAGGCCAATGATGCGCTCGCCGGACGCCATGGTGGATTGGAAAGTATCAAAACGCTGGCTGAGGTCGCGGATGGGGTCGAAAAAGCGGTTGATATACAGGGTGAAAGCAACCAATACCCCGGGGCTGACGGCCTCCCCCAAGAAGGCGGAGCCGCCAATGGCAATCACCAGGCCCATGGCGAGGCTGCCGAGAAAATCCACCGCCGGGAAGAAGAGCGCGGCCAGCTTCACGGCTTTCAAATGGGTTTGCAGGTTGTTGAGGTTGACCTGGTTCTTGAAGAAATCGAAATTGAATTCCTGGCGGGAGAAGGATTGCACCACGCGCACGGCGTTGATATTTTCCGCCAGCACCGAATTGACCCAACTGATGGCGGTGCGGGTTTTCCGATAGTTCTCTCGGGAACGTTTGCGGAAGAGGACGGTGATGACGATCATGATCGGCATCACGCTGAAGGTGGCGAGGGAAAGGCGCGGGTTCATCCCGAGCATGACGATGATGATACCCACCAGGGTAAAGAGGTCGCGGGCGATGGCCAGCATGGCCCAGGTGATGAATTCGCGGATCATATTGACGTCATTGATGACCCGGACGATGATGCGCCCAACGGAATAGTGGTTGAAGAAGCTGAGCGAAAGCTCCTGCAGGTGACTGAAAAGACGGGAGCGGAGGTCGTAGATGATGGATTGGCCAACGCGGGCCATGAGGAAGACGCGGAAGTAAATGGCAGACCATTGCAGGATGGCTGCAGCCAGGTAGAGGAGCACTGCCAGGCGCAAGGTTGTGAAGGAGCCGGCCCGCAGACCGTCATCCAGGGCCATCTTCACCAGGTAGGGGCCGGAAATGGCAGCGAAGGAGTTCACGGCCATCAGCAGCAGGGCAAAGTAGATCTGGCCCTGGTAAGGCTTCATAAAGGCCAGCAGTTGGCGGGTTACCTGCGGATCGAAGCCTTTTTGTGGAAGGTCGTCGGAGGGGGGTGGGGCGATGATGACACTCATTTAGCCACCGAAATCCTTCTGGCGCGGCAGGCCAGGCAGGTCTTGCCTGGTTTGTTCCAGATCTTCATGGAACTTCTCCTGGTCTTCCAATTGAAGCTGGTAAATCTCGCGGTAGAGACCGTTTTTCGCCAGCAATTCGGCATGGGTTCCCTGTTCTACGATGTGCCCCTGGTCCATTACCAGGATGAGATCTGCACGGCGGACAGAGGAGAGACGTTGGGCGATGATGAAGGTGGTGCGGCCTTCCATCAGGTGGGAGAGGGCTCTTTGCAGCAGATGTTCGGTCTCGGTATCCACGCTTGAAGTCGAATCATCCAGGATGAGGATGCGTGGGTTGAGCAGCAAAGCGCGGGCAATGGCTACCCGCTGGCGCTGACCGCCGGAGAGGGTGATCCCGCGCTCCCCGATCACCGTATCATAGCCGAGGGGCAGTTCCAGAATGAATTCGTGCGCCTGGGCAGCTTTGGCGGCCGCGATGATTTCCTCCTCGCTGGCTTGTGGACGACCATAGGCGATGTTTTCCCGGATGGAGGTGGAGAACAGGAGCGAGGTTTGCAGTACAATGCCGATCTGCCGGCGAAGGAGGGTCAAATCCAGGTCGCGCACATCGTGCCCATCCACCCGGACGGCCCCGGTGGTAACATCGTAAAAGCGTGGGATGAGGTTAACCAGGGTGGTTTTGCCGGATCCGGTGGTACCGATAAGGGCGATCACCTGGTTGGGATACACGGTGAGGTTCACCTGGTGAAGGGTGGATGCCTGTTCGTTCTTGTATTTGAAGTTGACGTTATCAAATTCCACTTTACCGGTCAACTCGCCGGGATTGATGGCCTGGGTTGGGCTATGAATCTCCGGATGATGATCGAGAATTTCAAAAATTCGCTGGATGCCGGCGCTGGCTTCGCCGCCTGCATTCACCAACCAACCCAGTTGCTGGGCTGGCATCATCAGCAGGAGGACGTACGAGTTGACCGCCACCAACTGTCCGATGGAGAGCTGGTCGGCCAGCACCATTCTTCCGCCAAACCAGAGTATGAGAATGGTGCTGACGGTGATGAGCAGAGTGGTGGTCGGCATGATGCGTGACCAATTGGAAACCACAGTTATTTGGGCATTATAAAGTTTACGATTGGTCAGGTTGAAGTTGGTAATTTCGTGTTCCTCGCGTGAAAAAGCCCGAACGACCTGCACCCCGGTCACATTTTCCTGCAGGTGAGAGGATAGCTCGCCCAGGGTATTATCCACTGTCAGGAACATATTGCCGATTCGTTTGCCAAAATCGGTGGTGATGAGCACCAACGGGATGAGGGGCAGCAGAGCGATGACCGCCAGCCGGGCATGGGTGGAGAATAAGATGATGGTGATGACCAGCGTCAGCAGGACCACCCGCACCAGTTCGGTGATGCCGTGCCCGGTGAAGCTTTGTAGAGAACGCACATCCTCAATCACCCGGCTGATGAGCTGCCCGGATGGCATGTGATCGTGGTAAGTGAAAGGCATGTTTTGCAGGTGATTGTAGAGCCTGTTGCGAAGATCGTATGCGATGTGGTTGGCAATCCACTCGGAAATGAAGCGGTTATAGTAACTGAAGATGGATTTTAAAATGCCCAGGCCGATGATGGCCCCGGCGGCGATCAGCACCAGGCGCATCTGGCCGGGTTTCAGGCCGAAATCCACCACCCATTGAATAATGGAGGGAAAAACCATTTCGATGCCGGTTAAGAGCAGCAGGAGGAAAGTGGTGAACAGGGTCTGCTTCACATAGGGGCGCAGGAGTTCACCAAGGCGAAGGAGTTGTTTCATTGTTTGTTAAGGGGCCTGTAGAATTTCAAATGGGAGGGTTTTTTGGTCAAGGATTTGTTCCGCATCCAGGAAGACCTGCACTTTCAGGGTGAACTTACCTGGCAGACGGGCGCGGCGCAGGTGCATGGTGAAGACCAGGCGGGTATCCATATTTTCGACGATATGGATGCGTTGAATCTCGTTTTCCTCGGCGTCGAAAATGGCGGCTTCCAGGTTCGGGCGGGTGGTAAAAGGGGAGAGGGCAAGATGAACCCGTACCCTCTGGCCATCCGGCCAGGGTTCTACATGAAGCTCATCGATGTGAATCGCTTCAGCGGGTTGTTCTTCCTCGTTCCCGAGGGGTTCAAGGGTCATGGATCCTCTTTCAAGATATCTTGCGGCATTCCATGTAGAAGCGTTTCTCGATGGCTTCTCCCATGGAAAATGTCTTGCGGGGTAAAGCGCCATCCAGGATGACGGTTTTGAATAAATCGGCCTTCGGCATGGCGGGCAGGTAGAAGCCAATGTGTCCGGGGTGGGAACCCAGCTCGGTCACAACATCTTCTCCGTGGACATAATCAATTTTCTCGGCACCTCCCTGTCGCAGCCAGGCATCCAGGAAGGTTTGCAATGTTCCCACTGGCAGATTGGAGGCGGGGTTGGCGATATGAGCCACAAAGCAGCCTTCTGCATGAATGATGCCAAATACCTGGTCAGACGAGGAGGAGGCCTCAACCGCCTGGAGCATGGCTTCGTGGCTGCAGGAGCGGAGGGTCAGGTTGTCTTTGAAAAACCCGGACAGATCCGCCTGCCAGTTTTCGCCCACTCCAAAGCATACCCGGTGGATGGGCTCAAAATCCAGGCCGGAGTCATGCACATTTTCCAGTTCCACCAGGGCATAGCGGGCGGGATGATCCAGGCCGACCTGTGGTTTAAGTTTCTCCCAGATGGATTTGGCGGTGGCCAGGGAGTGGTTGCCATCTCCGACAGCAAAAAGCAAGACCCCCTTTTCCGGGCCGACAGTGTATTTTGGGTAGAAAACTGCCGGGGAAGCCAGCTCTTCAAGGGCGGAGACAACGTGCGCTTCCAACTCGGGGGAGTTGATGTGATAACCGGTGAGATGGCCGCTGCCAAGCATCAACTCCACATCGTAGAGGATGGGCAGGCTGGCTTTCTGTTCCAGCAGGGGTGAAAAGAGAGCATGGGAGGGATCGTCCACCAGAACCAGGATGTGGGGCAGTTCCAACGGAGCGCCCTGGCGAATGCGGATACGGGGAGGGAGGCGGTCCAGGATCGTGCCTTCGGTGGCGCGGATAAGGCTTTGAGACCCTTTGTTGAAGTCATATTGTTCGAGGTCGAGGGCAAGCATCAGGCCGTAGCGGGTTTTCCCTGCCACCGTGCGTTCCACCAGGATCAGACCTTCAACCGGCTGGAAAATCCCCTGCTGAAGGTAGGTTCTCATCGTATCCTGGGTGGATTGGATACGCTCCGTCTCCTCGGGGGTATCAAGAAAAACCTCCGGCAGGATCAGGCGATAGGTTGAAGGAGCGTTTTGGCTGATGGAAGCCACCTGTTCCCAGTATTCCGGCTGGGAGGTGAACTGGTCACAGGCGATGACAGCCCATTTGGTCAGGTCCACACCCGGGCGGGGGAGCAAGATTTGGCCGGTCTGAATGCCGATTTTCAGGTAATTGTGCATGGAAGCCCTCCGAATCCGTAAAAGGAGATAAGTTTATTCTACCCCAGACTGAATGGAAGGAACCCAAAAGTGATTTCCAACAGGAAATAAAGGGAAGGATATCCCTATCCGCCTTCCGCCAGAAAGGTGATGCCCACTGCGCCCGGGCCGATATGAATGGTGAGGGTGGGGCTGGCTTCCCCCAGACAGATTTCGCTGAAACGTGATGCCCCCCAGCGATCCATTGCGGTTTGCTTCAACGGTTGTAATAGTTCATCCGCTCCGGCATGCAAGAAAGCCATCCGCACCGGCCAGCGTCCGGCGATACGTTCTTCCACCGTATCCAGTAAAGCAGAAAAAGCCTGGTGATAGGTGCGCACCCGGCGGGTAACCTGGACTTCTTTGTAGAATTCAATGATCGGGATGATTTTGAGTAATGTGCCAAGCAAGTGAGCCGCCCGGCCGATTCGTCCGCCGCGGCGTAAATAATCCAGCGATTGGGGTAACAAAAAAGCACCCGTACGGGGAATATTGTGTTGAACCTGGGAATGGCATTCCTGCAGGGTTGCGCCGCCGGCGGCGGAACGGGCTGCCTGCAAGACCAGGAAACCGAGGGCCATGGCGACACTCTGGCTATCCACCACCTCCACTGAACCGGGAAATTCCGCAGCCGCAAGGCAGGCGGCATTAAAAACCCCGGAGAGATTCCGGGAGACGTGAACCGAAAGCACCTGGAAGCCTTTTTCCACCAGTTGGAGATACGTTTGCTGGAAAACAGAGGGAGAGGCGTGGGATGTGGTGGGTATCGGGTCGCCTGCCCGCAGGCGGCGCGAGGTTTCCGGGGTAGTCAGGGTGACGCCATCTTCAAAGGTTTGGTTGTGCCAGTGGATGTTTTGGGGAATAACCGAAATATCCAGGCCATCCAGCAGGGCAGATGGGATGTAAGCAGAGCTATCGGTGACGAGGGCAACTTTTGGCATAGGCTCTTTAAGTAAAAAAGTTCAGAAGGATGGGCCTTCTGAACTTGATTATAGTACAACGGAATGATTTACATGCCTGCCATATAGCACAGGCCCAGCGCGCCTGGCCCGGTATGGGTGCCAAGCACAGGGCTGACATCGGTTAAAACCGTTTCGCTTACATCGGTGACATGAAAACGTTCTTTCATGCGGTCGAGCAAGAGCTGGGCGTTCTCGTAGGAGTTGGCGTGCAGGGTGGACAAGTGAACGGGCTTTTGAGAGCCGATGCGCTCTTCGGCCAGGGCAATCAGGCGGTCAACAGCTTTATTCATGGTTCTTACCCGCTCCACAGCTTCGATTTTGCCGTCGCGCAGCTCAAGGATTGGTTTCATGTTCAGCATGGTGCCGAGAAAAGCCGCAGCCCCGCCAATCCGGCCGCCGCGGTGCAGAAATTCCAGGGTATCCACCAGGAACAGGACGCCGGTGTGTTTAATCGCCTGCTCGGCAAGGGCATGGCATTCAGCCAGAGAAGCTCCCTGGGCGGCAGCCCGGGCGACCGTCAACACCATGAAGCCCAGGGCCATGGAGGTGGAGAGCGAATCAACGATATCAATGCGGGCCCCAGGGAACATATTGCGGGCCTGGATGGCGGAGTCGATGGTGCCGGATAATTTGGAAGAAATATGAAGACTCAGGATATCATAGCCCTCGTTCAATAAATGGGAGTAAGTGTCTTGAAATTGGGCTGGTGTCACCTGGCTGGTGGTGGGCATGACCTTGGTGGTTTTCAGGCGGGTATAAAATTCCGTGGGGCTGATATCCACGCCATCACGGTAAATTTCTTCGCCAAAGATGCACTGGAGCGGGAGAATTGAAATCGGGTTGCTGCCAATTACATCAGAATGTAAACCGGCGGTGCTATCTGTAACGATGGCAACTCTTGCCATGGGTTTCCTCCTCGGGTGAGCCTGAATTTTTACCGAATGATATAACCCAGTTTGCCTGGGTAAGTTACGTTGAATTCTACCTCATTCCTGGCAGTTATGTGACAATTGTCAGGCAGGTGATGTGATGTTTGTCCAGTCAAGGGGATGGTTAATCCCCTGGTTTGGGGGGATAATTTACAGAGAATACCATTTTTTCTAATCAGGAGTATCTATGGATCTGGTAGCGCTTTCCCGCTGGCAATTTGCCATCACGTGTGTGTATCATTTCTTCTTTGTTCCGCTCACGTTAGGCCTTTCTGTGCTGGTTGCGATTATGGAAACGATCTATGTGCGCACCGGGAACAACCTCTACAAGCAAATGGCACAGTTTTGGGGCAAATTATTCCTCATCAATTTCGGGATGGGGATTGTGACCGGGATTGTGATGGAATTTCAGTTTGGCATGAACTGGTCGGAGTACTCCCGCTTTGTGGGGGATATCTTTGGCGCGCCGCTGGCAATTGAAGCCCTGCTGGCGTTCTTCCTCGAATCCACCTTCCTG
>CALESS010000542.1 GCA_937907495.1 uncultured Anaerolineaceae bacterium | reverse complement strand
AGGGCTGCGGAATTGGTTGGCCGTGCCAGAGTGGAGCTCCTGGAAATTCCAGGTGGCAGCAGAGACCAACTTACGACCATAAGTGATTTTGGAGCTGGTGGACGTACCCGTGATGAAGACCAGGTGCAGAGTGCGCTCTGTGCCTGCCTTCTTGAATTGAAGCTGGGTGTAGTTGCAGGTCTCACCCGCCGGGAAGGAAAAGAGCGTTTCTTGATGCCAATTATTGGTTTCGGGGTTGAAATCCACATCTTTCCGGTAGGCAAACCCCACCCCGGCTGGCGCGGCGGGAGTGGTCGTTTGCGGTATGCAATAAACCATATAGGCTTCACCGCCATCCCCCAGCGCCAGGTTGTTGTCTTTCCCGGAGCCCAGCGTTTCATAGGTTACCCCATTGAGTTCAACTGCAGAAACCGGGCGCGGGGGTTGAAGGGCCGTTAAGAAAGTGGCTGCCAGTAAGATGATGCTCAATCCGGCGCGGAAGAAAGTGGGAATCTTCATAATATTTGCTCCAATGACCCAGGGATGATAAATTATTGGTAGAATTATCCTACATTTTCCCGGGATATTGGGCGGTTGCCCATTTTCGAAAACTCAAAATGGATGACTTACACTCTCTGCTTCGCAAATATCGGCTGCGTGCCGGCCTCACCCAAAAGGAATTGGCCGCCCGCATCCACTTCCATCACTCCGTCATCAGCCGCACCGAAAAACCCGGCAACGGCTATCCGCCCTCGGAAGCCTACATCCAAAACTTCATCCGCGAACTTATGCTGAACCCCGAAGAAGCCGCGGGTTTACGCCGTGCCTGGCAGCAACAGCCGCTGAATGCAGCGGCATCCCCGGCAGCCGAACCCGTCTCACCTTCCCAAATGCAACCACCGGCTTTCCCAATTCGCCATTGGAAGATTGCCCTGCCACTGGCTGCCAGCCTGCTGGCACTCTCCTTTCTGTTGTGGTTTGGCGGGCAAGCATTTGCCAAAAGCCGTTCGGATTCCGCCCGGATATACCGCACGACCCCGCCGGGAGAGCTCTTGTACTTCGAAAATTTTGACCGCCAGGCTCTGGCGGGCTGGCGCAGCCTGAACTACGGCAAATGGGAAATCCTCAGCGAGAATGGCAACCCGGCCCTGGGCGTTCGCAGCCCGGATCCGCTCGCCATCCCCAATGCATACCTGGTCATTTCTAAAGACTGGTCGGATTATGCTTTCCAGGCGCAGGTGGATTTCACCTCCGGGGTATATGAGCAAATTTACCTGGTGGTGCGCAGCTCGGAGAAGGAGAATTGCACGGGTTACCGGGTGGGCGGCAATCGCCTGGGCCTCAGCATTTTCCGCTTTGACCCGGGGCAGGAATGCGGGGGAGAAACCCTTGCCGAAAATCTGCGCGTCCCGCTGAACGCAGGCTATACGCATACCATCCGGGTGGAGGCAGCCGGGGAGCGCATCCGCTGTTACCTCAACGGCCAACTGGTATTGGAAACCTATGATGACAAATATCCCCGGGGCGGTGTGGGGCTGCTGGCCTACCAGGTGCAATCGGCGGCCTTTGATAATATTTCCGTGCAAAAACTGGGGGATCTGAAATAGACTCCGCCGGGTAAGGCCGCACGCAAACCCCTCCGCAGACACCTCGGCACGCAGGAAGTTCCCATAACCGATACGACCAGATTTCCCCCTCCCACCGGGTGGATGGGGTTATAATTTTCTTTATCCTTGGAGGAGTGGGAAAACATGAAAGATATTCGCGTTGTGGTTGTGGAAGATGACCCCTTTGCCCGCAATTGGACCGCCATGCTGCTGGTGCGCGACTGGCGCACCCACCTGGCAGGGGAATTGAACGCCAAAACGGACGTCCTGCCGTATCTCAAGCAGCTGGCCGAAAAAGTGGACCTGATCTTGCTGGATGTGGATCACTTCGGCGAGCGGCCCGGCTCCGGCATGGATATCCGCAAGCTGGCAGAAGGGCTTAAACCCGGGGTGCGCATCCTGCTGACCGG
>CALESS010000541.1 GCA_937907495.1 uncultured Anaerolineaceae bacterium | reverse complement strand
TGATAGTGTCATCGGACGGGTGAGGGTGGTGAACATCTCCATGCTGCCCACCCTGCGTCAGGATGAATTAATGATGGTCAACAAGTTGGCTTACCGTTTTAGCGATGTGCAGCGCGGGGATATCATCGTCTTCCACTACCCACAGAACCCCAGCGAAGATTTTGTCAAGCGGGTGATTGGTGTGCCGGGAGATACGGTTTCGATCAACCGGGGTGTGGTGTACATCAACGACCAGGCCATTGATGAACCGTATATTGCAGCACCCCCCACCTACAACGGACAATGGATTGTCTCCGCTGGCACGGTCTTCGTACTGGGGGATAATCGCAACCAGAGCTCTGATTCCCATCAATGGGGCAATGTGCCGCTGGAAAACATCATTGGCCGGGCTTTGGTGATTTATTGGCCGCTGGATAAAATGAAAATTCTGACCCATCCAAACCTGGTGGAAGCTGCTTCGCCCTAGGGCGCCAGGAAAGAAGGATGGGTGGCAGAATAAATTCGGAGTGTTGGATCGAGAGCAAATGAAATTAGGTTCGCAGAACCCTCAAAAAATGCCCTGTGGAGAATGCCCGGCGGGAACCATGCACCGGGAATCTACCACGCTGCTCACCTGGCTCGGAAACGAACTGATAACGGTGCCGGATTTTCCCTCGTGGGTGTGCGATATTTGCGGCCGGAGGGAATATGATCAGCGCGGGCTTTCGCAATTGAGTTTGATCTTAAGCCCCACCGCAGGCAAGCCTACCCCCCGGCGGCGAAAACTGCCACCCCGCCCGCAGGTGAAGGCACCCCGCACCCGCAGCACGCCCGAAGAGTGAGATCGGCAGTTGGTAAAGATTGTTTCCAACCGGGGGAGCCAGCAAAACACAAGCCAAAGCCAAAATAGCAGTTGACAGAATCGTAAGCGGGTCTTATAATTCGATGGCTTTGCTCCCAAGAGGAGCAAAAATTTACATCCCCAACTTCCCCGCCAATCGGCGCCAAGAGCGCGGGTCTGTCGGTGAAGTGAAGATTGGAGATCGGTTATGAAGTACGCAATTATTGAATCCGGCGGCAAGCAATACAAAGCCGTCGAGGGTGGCTTCATCGAGGTTGATGTGCTGCCCGCGGAAGCTGGCCTGGCTGTGGAACTGGATACAGTTCTCCTGCTGGTGGACGGCGAGAAGATCGAAGTGGGAACTCCCGTGGTGGCAGGCGCGCGCGTCCTTGCTACTTCCATGGGAGAGGTGAAGGCTGAAAAGCTCGTGGTCTTTAAATATAGCCCGAAGAAGCGCATTCGCGTCAAGACCGGCCATCGCCAGCAATTCACCCGGCTTAAAGTTGATACGATTGTGATGGAGTAGAACGATGGCACATAAAAAAGGTGGCGGTTCCTCTCGAAATGGCCGCGATAGCAATGCACAGCGCCTTGGCGTCAAAAAATACGCCGGCGAAAAAGTGATCTCTGGCAACATCCTGGTTCGCCAGCGCGGCACACGCATCAAACCCGGCCTCAATGTAGGGATCGGCAAGGATGACACCCTCTTTGCGGTTGCGGATGGTGTGGTTGTTTTTGAAACATTGCCCTCCGGCCAGAAACGCGTCAGCGTTCAACTGGACCAGGCGATTTAAGTTGGCTGCTTCCTGCAGCGGCGGCGCAACGGCGCTGGACGGATGCAGGAGTATTCCGAACGAAAGGTTGGATCTTAAACGATGAAAAAGGGTATTCACCCCGCGTATTATCCGGAAGCCAAGGTGGTTTGCGCCTGTGGCAACACCTGGACAACCGGTTCCACCCGGAAAGAAATCCGCACCGAAGTGTGCTCCAAATGTCACCCATTCTTCACCGGGCAGCAGGCTCGCATGTTGGACCGTGAAGGCCAGGTGGATCGCTTCTACAAGAAGGTTCAGGCTGCCAAATCCTTTGGCGAAGAACGCAGAGCCCGCGAAGAAGCCCGTGTTTCTCCCAACCGGCCCATCGCCGATCTCTCCCTGGGAACCCGCCCCACCGATGCCCTGGCAAAAGCTGGCATCACGACCTGCGGTCAGGCATTGGAAAAGCTGGCCGAAGGCGAAGCTGCTATCCTGGCAATCGAAGGTTTTGGCCGCAAAGGTCTGATTGATCTGCGCAAGAAACTGCGCTCCCTGGGCTATGATGTGCCCGCCGCCGCTGCAGAAACTGCGGCTGCCGAATAATCCCCCGAGAACTGAAATCCAGAGGACATT
>CALESS010000540.1 GCA_937907495.1 uncultured Anaerolineaceae bacterium | reverse complement strand
AGCGGGGGGTAGGAGCGAATTTCACGGCCGGTAAAATGGTGGCGGACATCGGATTGCAGGACGATGACCCCCAACTGCCTTTTGGAAGCCCAGAGGGGAAGAACAGCCATGGCGTTGATGCTGCGCTCGCGCAACTCGTCGTAAATTTCCTGGCCGATGCGGTCGGGAGCGATGGAATCATAGAAAACGGGGGTAGGGCTGAGGAGGAGTTTGTAGCAAGCCGCCTGAGAAATATCCATGCCGATTTCGAAAGGTAGTGTCCCGTGGCCGCTATACCAATTGGCGGCAACGTTCATCTTTTTCACCTGGTTTTTGTCATCCTGCTCGAAGATGATGACCACCGCGCGGTTCAGGTCCTGGCTGCGGATGGAACCAGCCAGGGCTGCGACCATTTCGTTAAGGTCGTTTGCCAGTGCCAGGCGGTGAGAGGCGTTGTAGAGGTTTTCAGTTTCATCGAGGGTTGCTTGAACCTGTTCCAGCAGGTCTTCACGAACGAAGGTATTGGAGATGGCATCGGCAGCCACACGCAGGGCATTGATTTCTTCGTTTTGCCAGATACGGTCTGAATCCAATTGGTGGAAGGCAATGAAGCTGGGAATTGACCGTTTGCCGGGCACCGCGAGGATGAGGCTGGAACGGATGCCCTGGGAGCGGAGAAATTCACGCTCTTGCTCCGGCATTTCCGCGGTGAGGCCAGCATACCAACCGCGTTGGCGGAGTTGATCCATCCAGGTGGGGAAGAGTGCCGCAAGCATGTGACTGGTACGGGTGTAATCCAGCCGCTGGGCAGAAGATGGGTTGTTCCATTCGGCGGTAAGCCGCCAGAAGGCACCGCTTTCATCCTCTTCAATTTGGGCGTAATAGATATAACCCGTTTCCGAGGCTAAGCCCAGTGATTCGAGAACTTGTGACAATGACTTGGTGCCGGATTGAGAAAGTGTGGCAACAGCGTTGGCGACATTGGATTGGTAACGTTCGCGGTTTTCCAACGCTTGAAGGGCGGTGCTGATTTCTGTAAAGAGGTTGCTGTTCTCAAGGGCGGAGAAGGTCTGGGCGGCAATGGTGGATAGCAGACCGGTTTCCATGTCGGAATAGGCATTCTCGACCTCGAAGTTTTGAAGAACAATCGCTCCGTACACACGGTTCCGGGACATGATCGGATAGGCAAGCACAGACTTTGGGGCCGGGTCAGGCAGGACAATATTAAAATCTACCAGGTCGGCGATGTTCTGCGTGGTGGGAGAGATCGGGGTTTGATTGCGGATGATATGATCTACGATTTCATTCTGGAGGGGGCGAGGGGCGATCGAAACCGCCTGACCCCGGGAAAAAGCAGACGGGAAGGACACCAGCTGTGTTTTCTCGTCAAATGCGCCGATGATCAGATTGGAGGTATCGAAAATCTTAGCGAGGGTTTCCGTGATGAGGGCGAAAATTTCTTGACCGGTGGCCAGGCGGGTAAGCTGTTGGCCAAGGTTGTTGAGCTGGGCGAGGGCTTCACTTCTCTGGCGAATTTCCTCTTCCGCCCGGGTGCGTTCTGCCAGTTCTGTCTGGACGGCGGTATAGAGTTGAGCGTTTTCAATTGCCAGGCCGAGCTGGTTCGTAATTTCCTGCACCAGCAGGCGTTCATCTTCCGTCCAGCGGCGATCCGGGCGGTCATCTACGATTTCAATGATGGATGGAGAATCGGAGAGGCGGAGCGGGATGCCCATGGCAGCAGGCTGATCCGGGCTGCCCGAGTGGATCACGGGTTGGAGCTGATCCAGGGATTGCTGACCGGCCTTTGTCCAGACTTTGGATGAAAGGCGCAGCGGCCCGGTTTTGGGAGGCAGGTTTTGGCTGGCAGCAGGCCGTGGTGAAGAGCTGGGTCGGCCTGGTTTTGGTTGGGATGCGGGCCGGGCTGCAGAGTGTGAGCGGGCGGGTTTAACCGGGGTAGCCGGTTGCGGCGGGTGCAGTTCTGTTGCATCTACATCCGCAAGGAACTGGCAATAGCCATGGTAACCTGCCGGGTGGCCGTTGGAACTGGGAATGGAAAAAATGCTGACCCGGATGGACTTCCACTGTTTGTTCTTGGAAATATAAATCGTTTCGACCTCGGCGGGGAATATCCCGCTTTGGAGGGCTTTCTGGAGAAGTACCGTGGAATTGGGATGAACACCGGTATTGAAAAATGAAGTGCCGATATATTCATCCGGGGAGAGACCCAGG
>CALESS010000539.1 GCA_937907495.1 uncultured Anaerolineaceae bacterium | reverse complement strand
ACAACGAACCGGGGATGGCGCCGAAGAGAACCGAACCCAGGGTGGAGATTGCCATGATGAAAAGCCCCACCCGTTCCAGATCCACCCCTTTGCGGGTGTGCGCGCGTTCTGGATCCTGAATTCGATGTTCCTTCTTCCAGGGCCAGATCTCTATGACCAATTGCACACCGGCAAAGTAGATCAATATTTGCCCGGCGATAAAGAAGCCGTGGAATATGAAATTATGTCCGAAATAGGCGAACCACAGGCCAAAAATGAAGGAGAGAATATAGCCGACGGTGATCGTGCCATTGATGCGAGCCTGGGCCTCTTTTTTGACCTGGTAGAAGGCGGTGATGAGGTATGTTTCAATGGCAACCACGGCCATGGCGATGGTGTGATAAAGGATGATGATGCGGCCCTCGCGCTCGGCAGGCTGCATATCCAACCCCAGGTTATTAATCATGAAGGATTTGACGCCAAATTCTTCCATGGGGCCAGACAGGAAACCAAAAAAGCCTGTTGCCAGGGAGATGAGCGCAATGGCAACCAGGATCAAGCCGCGGGTGGAGCGGAAAAGAAATGAGAGGCGTTCAGACAGCCAATTCATCAGACCTCCAGAATGGGTGGGAATTGTTTGTAAAATATAGCACAATCCATGGAAGGAAGCATTGACTTTTGTTAAGTGGCGGGGGGAGGCGCAAAAGGCCCGACCTGGAAAATCTCCCACAGATGGGCGGGCTGCAGGATTTCAATCGTTAGCTCGGTGGTGTGGATATCGGCATTGGTGCGGAAGACGCGCAAGGCGCGGCTGAAGGCTTCGGGGACGGTGGCGATCTGGGCGGCAAGCTGGTGGTTGGGGTGACGGCGGCGGTCAATTTTCTGCAGGCCGTTGTGGCTTAACTCTAATAGCAGTTGGGCAGAGCGGGCCAACACCGTGCGAAAGGATAAATCCTGATATTGACGTACCAGGCGGCGGTTACGGTGGGCCAGCACCCGGGCAATTCCAAGGCCGATGGCGGGATACTTTAGGATCAAGCGTTCCAGGTCGGGGGCGGACATATTCCAGATGAGGGATTTTTCCAGGCTGATGACAGTGGCCGGATTAGGCGCTCCATCCAGCGCTGAAACTTCATTAAACATAATCACCGGCTCAAAGATAGCCAGGATTGAAATTTGCCCCTGGGGACTGAGGACGCACAATTGAACCCTGCCAGAGAGCAAGACGAACAAACCGGCGGAGGGTTCCTCCTCCACAAAAATCACCTCGTCAGCCTGGTATCGCGTGATGCGGCCCGAATCAATGATCGAGCGCAATTCCGGGAGCTGCAAGTCGCGGAAATGCTCCACTTGTCCAAGGCGTCGGGCAAGGTCGGTAAGGTCAATCATGGTGGAAGGAGGAGAAAAGGGCGGGGATCAGGGTTGAGACATGAATTTTTCGATGCCGCGGATGTTAAGGATTTCTCCAAAATACATGCGGTGATAATCGGATTTGGAATATTGGAGCATGATTTCGGGATCGAGGAAGTGGGTGGGGTCAAAATCTTGATAGAACATCTTGCGACATTCGATGGTCAATTCAGCTTCGGCGTAAACCGGGGCAGCCACCTGCATTGCGGGGATGGGTGTGAGGCCGGAATCAGCAATCTTATCCCCATTTCGACCGGACCTTGAGCCGAGGAGGCGCAAGGCTGGCTGGGAATCCAGCGGGAAGGCACACAAGGTGAAGGTGTTGAATTCTTCCATGAAGTTGTAGGTGAAGCGGGTGGGGCGGACGACGACCATCGCAAAGGGTTTTTGCCAGATATAGCCGAGGCTGCCCCAGGAGACGGTCATGGCATTGAATTTTCCGGCAGAAAAGTTTCCACTGGTGAGCAGGAACCATTGTTCGCTCCAGAGTGAGGCCGGTTGGGCGACGAGGTTTCGGCTGGGGATGGTTTGCAGTCGGGGGTTCATGGTTCCTCCACGGTTGTGAATGTACTTTAGATGATACCGGAAGGCAGTGAAAGGGTCAAGTTAACGGCAAGAAGTGGAATGACGAAGTGTGCGTATAGCAAAAAAGAAAAGGCCTTGCGGAAAGTCCGCAAGGCCTTTGGGTAAGGGGGAAAAGAATTATTGAACCAGGAAAGTTGCCGTGCCGGTTCCGGCAGTGTAGTTATCCTTGGTCGCGGTAGCTGAGATGCTGTAGGTGCCCGTTCCATAGGTGCGTGTGGCTACCCGGTGGGTGAAAGTTGCCACACCACTGTTATTGGTGGTGCCGGTGTAAGAGACGACTTTGCCATTGGCGGTGGTCAGGGTGGTCTTCACGGTTGCACCGCTGACGGCTGCACCATTCTTATCCTTGACGGTAACCGTCAGATAGACGGTTTGCTTGTTGGAATAAGTGGCTTTATCGGTGGTGACCGTAACCGTCAGAGGGCCCAGGTCTCCACCACCCCCACCGAGGGAATCCAGGGCGGCTTTGGCTTGCACCAGGCCAAAGCCATAATACACATCCCGGCCCGCTGCACCCAGGTCTTTAGCGGTGTTATTCAGGGCATTCCGCACCTGGACATTGGTCAGGGAGGGGTTTGAACTCCAGATGAGTGCTGCAACTGCGGATACATGCGGGGTCGCCATGGAGGTGCCGTCATAATACTCATAGCCGCTGACGCCCCAGGAGATCTGGGAGAAAATGCTGGCATTGAGACCGGTTTTTGTCAGCAAAACTTGGCCGTCTTCCTGGCTGAGGCTGAGGCCGGGGATGGTCGAGGTGAAACCCTCTCCCAGTGTGCCGAGGAATCCACCGGGGACATTGTTGTAGATCAAGGCTGCTGTGCCGCCGCCCAGTTGAACGTTATGGACCTTGGTATAGAAATCCACATCCCCACGCTGGCAAAGAACCACCTTGCCTGCCCAGGAACCTGTGCTGGTGCACAAACCGCCATCCACCAGGCCGCCGGCAGCGCTGCCATAGGGAGAAAATTCGATGTGCCCACCGGAGTAAACCACACCTTCCACGGTGACGGTGTTGGTTTCAACATAGGGAACGGTGCTGAGTACACCTACACCGGGGGCGGCAATTTCCACATCCGAATTGAATTGGGAAAAATCGGCCACGACTTCCTGCTCGTCAATGGCGGCGACTGAAACAACCGAGCTATAACCCGCCGGATAATTCAGGGCGGAGGTACCTTCATTTCCGGCAGCGGCGATGGAAAGGATGCCCTTGGAATTGAGTGTATCAAAGGCGCGCTTTTCGGTTGTGTTACTGCGGGAACCACCCAGGCTCATGCTGATGACGTTAGCGCCGGCAGCGGAGCAGCGGTTGGCGGCATCGGTTAGGGTGGAGGCGTAGGTCCAGGCGCAGTTATCGCCGAAAACCTTGACGATGAAAATGGATACTCCACCCGGGGTGACGCCCACAACGCCATCCCCATTCAAGGCGGCGGCGATGGTTCCAGCGACATGCGTGCCGTGGCCGCAGGTATCTGTATTCCAGTTGCTGGGGTAACCTCCAAGAATATT
>CALESS010000538.1 GCA_937907495.1 uncultured Anaerolineaceae bacterium | reverse complement strand
TCTTACAGTTTCCGCTAACGGATGGGCCGGGCGGGGATGGTTTATAATGATGGTGGGAAAGCCTTAAAACCGGAACAAAGGGAAGACCACGGAAAAACAAGGGTCTCTAAAAACAAATCTCATGGCTCCCAGGCGCTTCACCCCGGGCTGCTGCGTCCGCCGCTCCCTAATTCGCTCTTTGCAAACTTATCAATGCCTTTCTCTGTGGTTATTAAACCTGTAGTTCATCCATAAATACCATGCCCTCCTCCCTCCCCCCGCCCCCAACCAACCCGCATCTTCTCAAACGCCCGCTCTGCCTGATTGCGGAGAACTGGCGGCGGCTGATCCCGCTGAACCTGTGGTGGGTTTTGCAGCTGGTGCCGCTAAGCCTGGCCCTGCTCAACCCCGGCTGGCTGTACGAGCTGCGGTTGGCGCTTTCCATCTATTCCATCCTGGCCATCTTCCCGGCCACCGGCGCCCTTTTTGCCGCCCTCGATCCGCTGGTGGTAGGCGCTCCACTGCCTCCCCGGCTGCTGAGGCAGGGGTTGGCGGCACAGTTCAAAAACTCATTCCTCCGGCTGCTGCCGCTTTACAGTCTGTTCTTCTGGCTGCGGCTGGCTTTTCTCTGGTTTGCCGGGCAGGGTCTGATGGTGGAACCCATGCTCGTCACCCTGGCTGCCGTTATCCTGGGGGTGCTTTCCCTGTATTGGGGCAGTGTGATGGTGAACGTCCCTGCCCTTTCGGCGATTGGCATTTTCATCGCCTCTTACAAGCTGCTCTGGCACCGCCCCGGGCAGACCCTGTTGGCTGGCATGTTGAGTCTGGCAGCCCTTGGGCTGGGTATCCTTAGCGTGGCAGGTATTCTGTTGATCGTTCCTACCTGGCTGGTGTTGATCCAGCTCCAGCTTTTCCATGCGGTGACGGCGAAGGCTGCATAATGACCCTGCCCGGGATGGTCATAAGATGACGAATCGAGAGACCTCTACCGCTGGCCGGGTGGAACCCTCTGCCGGCTGCGATGTGTTGCTGCTGGCGGATTATTTCTGCGATGTGATCATCACCGGTCTGCCAGAGCCGCCCCGCCTGGGAGCGGACCTGTTCGGCGAGGCATTGGAAGTTGCCCCAGGCGGTGCTTATATCCCCGCCCACTGGCTGCATAGCCTGGGGGCCTGCGTTCGATGGGCAGGCCGGTTTGGGGATGATATCTTCAGCCGTTTCGTCCTTGACGCCGCGGCCGAGTCCGGGCTGGATTCCTCTCTGTTCCGCATCTACCCGGCGCCGTACCGCATCTTCAGCCTGGCCTTCTCCTTCGCCCAGGATCGAGGCTTCATCAGCTTTGCTGACCCGCCTCCCGGAGAAGTGGACTGGATGGGAGTGGCACAGGCACAGCAACCCCGCTGGCTGATGCTCACCGCCCTCGATTCCTCAGCGGAACGCTTATCCCTGCTGGAGCAGGTGCACCGCCAGGGTGGGCGGACTTTCCTGGATTGCCAGTACACCACCGCCTGCCTGGCAGACCCTGGCCTGACACAGAGCCTGCGCCAGTTGGATGTCTTTGCCCCGAACCTGAGCGAGGCCCGCCAGTTGACCGGTGAAGACGATCCGCTGGCTGCGCTGGCGCGCCTGGCGGAATTCTGTCCGCTGGTGGTTTTGAAATGCGGCGCACAAGGCGCATACGCCCGCCGCGGGGAGCAGGTCTGGCATTCCCCGGCCCTGCCGGTGGAGGTGGTGGATACCACCGGCGCCGGTGATTCTTTCAATGCTGGCTTCCTGGCGGGGATGGCGGCAGGTGAAACGCTGGAGACCTGCCTGCGCTACGGCAATATATGCGGCGGCATTTCCACCACTCGTCGCGGCGGTTCCGCAGCCGCCCTCAGCCTGGCAGAACTCCGCCAGATTGCCAACCGGTAGGTTTCGCACCGCGCCCTCAGAGATGCCTGCCTATGCAGCAGTTTCCCATCCGGGGAAGATAACCGGAGAAGGAATGCTTATCGGTTCTGAGAATTGTTAGCTCAACAAAGGATCAGCCTGTGAAACTCACCTTGATTGGCGGCGGAGGGGTGCGCTCCCCATTGTTTGTGATGTCCCTGCTCCACTGGCACGAGAGACTCGGCCTGCAGGAGCTGTGCCTGATGGATATTGACGCCCACAAACTGCACCTGATGGGCGAACTTTGCCTTCAGATTGTCCGGCGTGCCGGCAACCCGTTCCGGCTCACCACCACCACCGATGCCCGGCAGGCCCTGACCGGCGCGGCGCACGTGGTCACCACCATCCGGGCCGGCCAGGATCGCGGCCGGGCGGTGGATGAGCGCATAGCCCTGCGGCACGGCGTGCTGGGCCAGGAGACCACCGGCCCGGGCGGCTTTGCCATGGCTTTACGCAGCATCCCGGCTTTGCTGGAATATGCCCGGCTCTTGCAGGAGGTCAGCCCGGGTGCCTGGATGTACAACTTCACCAACCCATCCGGGTTGGTGGCCCAGGCCCTGCAGGATGCCGGTTTTGAGCGCACGGTGGGCATTTGTGACGGCGCCAACGCCGGTCAGGCGGCCCTGGCTGGCTGGTTGGGCGTGGAGCCGGAGCGCGTGCGGGCGGAGGTGTATGGCCTCAACCATCTCTCCTGGTGCCGCCGGGCCTGGGTGGCAGGCCGCGAACAAATGCAGACTGCCCTGCAGGATGAGCGCTTTCTCCAGCAGGCACAACCCCTGTTTGACCCGCAATTGGTGCGCCAGGCAGGTGCCTACTGCAACGAGTATCTCTACTATTACTATTACGCCGAGCAGGCCGTGGCCTCCATCACTGCCGCAGGCCAGACGCGCGGCGAGGAGATCGTGGAACTCAACCAGCGGCTGCTGGAGCAGTTGGAGGAAATCGGCATCCAGCGGGATCCCGAACGCGCCCTCCGAGCTTTCTTCGGCTACGAAGCGCGCCGCAGCGCCACTTACATGCACTACGGCTCCCCGCCAGAACGCCAACTTTTGTTCGATGCGGAAATCCCGGTCAGCGCCGGGGAAGGCTATGCCGGGGTGGCCCTGGCGGTGATGGATGCGCTGATCAATGGCGGGCCGTGCTTCACGGCCCTGAATGTGCCCAACCGGGGCGCGATTGCCGGCATGGCGGAGACGGACGTGGTGGAGGTGAGCTGCCAGGTGGATGCGGCGGGCATTCAGCCGTTGCCGGTAGGGGAAATTGCCCCCGCACAGTTGAACCTGATGCGCACGGTCAAGCTCTATGAACGCCTGACGGTCGCCGCGGTTCAGCAGCGCAAACGGCAAACGGCCGTCCAGGCGCTGATGGTGCATCCCCTGGTGCTTTCTTACCCCCGCGCCAAAATCCTGGTGGAGGAGTACCTGGCCGCCCACGCCGCCGAGGTGGGCGATTGGCGCTAACCGCCTCGTTTTCTGGCCGATCGTGTTAAAATCATTCCATTCCAAATTCAGGAGCGCCCTCATGGATTACAAAAATCCCTCCCTGCCCATCCCCCAGCGTGTGGCCGATTTGCTC
>CALESS010000537.1 GCA_937907495.1 uncultured Anaerolineaceae bacterium | reverse complement strand
TACCAGCCTCTTTGCGCGCAAGAACTATTTCTACCCCGATCTCCCCAAGGGATATCAGATCTCCCAATATGAATACCCGCTGGCCGTCAATGGCCGGTTGTTGATCGCCACCAGTGCGGGCGAACAATCTGTGCGCATCCGCCGGGTTCACCTGGAAGAGGATACCGGCAAGTTGACTCACATCCGCCAGGGGGAGCTGGACTACTCGCTGGTGGATCTCAACCGGGCCGGTGTGCCCCTGCTGGAGATTGTCTCCGAGCCGGACATGCACTCGCTGGAGGAGGTGCGCGCCTATGCAACCGCACTGCGGGCATTGCTGCGGGCGCTGGGCGTCAACTCCGGGGATATGGAAAAGGGCGTCATCCGCTTTGAAGCCAACGTCTCCCTGCGCCTGCCGGGGGTGGAAGAACTGGGAACGCGGGTTGAGATCAAGAATCTCAACAGCTTCCGGGCCATGGAGCGCGCCATCCAGTACCAGTTGGAGCGCCAGGCAGCCGTGCTGGATGCCGGCGGACGGGTGAGCCAGGAGACAATGGGCTGGGATGAGGCAGCCGGCGCCACCTATTCGCAGCGCAGCAAGGAAGAAGCCCACGATTACCGCTACTTCCCGGAGCCGGATTTGCCGCCCCTGGTGGTGGAAGCGGATTGGATCGAACGCGTGGCTGCCAGCCTGCCGGAGCTGCCGCGCCAGAAGAAGCAACGCCTGATGAGCCAGTTCAGCCTGAACGAATATGACGCCCGGCTGCTGGTGGAAGACCCGGCGGTGGCCCAATATTTTGAGCAGGCCGTGGCTGCCGCACCGCAGGTGCCTGCCAAGGTAATCGCCAATTGGATGCTGGGAGAAGTGTTCGGCTGGCTGAAGCAGAATGCCATCAACCTGGCGGAGCTGAAATTGTCTCCGCAAGCCCTGGCGGGGTTGGCCGGTGCCGTCCAGACCGGGCGCATCAACCTGCCGACGGGGAAGGCCGTGCTGACCGAGATGCTGACCACGGGCCGCCCGGCGGAGGAGATCATCCGGGCGGGCGGGCTGGAGCAGATCAGCGATGCGCAGGTGGTGACCGGGCTGGTGGCGGAGACGCTGGCGCAGAATCCACAGGAAGTGGCGGCTTACTGCAATGGCAAAGAAACCCTGGCGAACTGGTTCTTTGGCCAGGTGATGAAGGCCGGCGGGGGGCGGGTCAACCCCGGCCTGGTGCGGGCAGAGCTGGCCCGGCAACTGGGGGAACTTTCCAGGCGGGAATAGGGCGGGTGGGGCAAACCCTTTCTGAACAGGAAATAACCCGGAAAGAACGGTTTTCATCGGTCTTTCCGGGTTATTTTTGGTTTTTTCTGCTCCCCTGCCTGGGTACCATGCTAAAATAAATCTGGCGTTTTCTTCATCTCATCCACCCCCGTTTCACATGGAGGCCCCGAAATGTTCAAGAAAATCATCCACCTGGCCCTGGCTGCCACCCTCATTTTGCTCTTCGTCCGCCCCAACACAACCATATCCGCGGCAGACCCGGAGGTCATCGTCTACACGGTGGATAGTCTTTTGGATCTGCCGGATTTTGCCCATAACAGCGTCTGCTCGGCAGGCTCGCCTGCCAACGGCCCGTGCACTTTGCGGGCAGCCCTGATGGAGGCGAGTCGCTGCCCGGAATCTGCCTGCCCGGAGGGAGTCAACATTCAAATACCCGCCGGCACCTATGCCGTAACCATCCCGCCGGTGGATCCGTATATCAACACGGATGCGGATGGGGATCTGGATATCGCCAATTCCTTCGGAGTCCAGATCACGCTGGAAGGCGCAGCCAATGGACAGACCGTGATCTCTGCCAACAACGGGGATCGGGTATTTGATATTGCAGGCAACGGCCTGGTCGTGTTTCGCAACCTTGTAATTCGCGGCGGCCGCTTGCAATTGCAAGGCTCCTTCATGCCCACCGGTGCCGGTATTTTTAATTATGGTACGCTGGAATTGCAACAGGTGACGTTGGAGGATAACCGCCTCACTTGCCTGCCCCCGGACGACGGCAATTGTTACCAGGCTGTGGGCGGGGCAATCAAGAATCATGGCACCCTGCTCATCAATATGTCTACCATCCGCAACAACCAGGCGGCGCGCGGCGGCGGAATCTTCAATACCAGCGGGGCAGGCGGGGTGCTGAGGATTCTCAATACTTCCATCCATGACAACCTGGCTATCTGGGCGGGGGGAGGGCTGCAAAATTATGCCACCGTTTCCATTCTTAACTCCACCATCAGTAACAATGTTTCCCAATATTACTATGGCGGGGTGGTCAATGATGGGGTGGGCACCATGAGCCTGGCGAACGTGACGATTGCCAGTAATTACGGCCGATATTATGGGGGAGGGAATCTTTACAATGTTTCAACCTTGCGCATCCGCAATTCAATTATTGCAGATCCGCTGGGCGAAGCGGGGCAGAATAATTGTCATGATTCCTCTGCGGCAGGCTGGACCTCCACTGGCTATAACCTGTATAGTGATGCCTCCTGCGCGGTGACAGGAACCGGAGACCTGGCCAGCACCGACCCCCGCTTATCCCCGCTGGGAGATTTTGGCGGTTGGAATCTGACCCGCGCTTTGCTGGCTGGCTCCCCGGCCCATGATCGGCGGCCCGGTTATTGCACCGAATTTGATACCGGCTTTACCATCACCACCGACCAGCGCGGCGCCAACCGGAATGCCCTGTGTGACATCGGCGCGTTTGAAGGCGTGGGGCATCTGCTTTTCCTGCCCGTGGTACGCCGCTAGGCGGAGGCGGGCTGCGGGGCGTGAGGATGAAGCCCGGTTTGTGCAATTTATCACATTGTCAGGCCATCCATCATGCCCAACAGGCGATTTAATACATATTGAAATAAACGCTGCTTTCATGTACCTTTAACGTATCCGGAATGGCGGAGGCGCGGCATGTGGTTGCGAAATATCCAGGTGACCTAAAAAATGAGCGGGACTCGTCCGAGGCCCCCGCTTATTTTATTGGCTCACCCAACCCGGAACCGCCCAAACACAACCAACAGGAGAAGACAGGATGGCT
>CALESS010000536.1 GCA_937907495.1 uncultured Anaerolineaceae bacterium | reverse complement strand
TATAATGGGCTGGACCAGGTGGGCTAAAAAATTATATCTAAAGAGGGTGGAACTTCGTGGGATGGAATTCCTTCCCAAAAAAGGAAAAGTCTGCTGCCTGTGTGGCTCAAAGTGTATTTATTTGTTTCACGAAGGCCTGGTCAGTGCTTTCAACCTCCCGTATTCAACTGTTCGATTCCCCATCCCCGGGTGAAAATTGACGTTTTCTTGACGCATCCTCCTTACAATTGAGATAACCAGGTTTTGCAGACCATGCACTTTCCTCATTGAAAACTGTGGTGGCGGCGATTTCAATTCCCGTGGGTGAACCTCGGTTTTCTCTATGTCATTGCGTTCGTTGTGAAGTAACCTGACCAATTTCTACTGGAGGATGCCATGAAATTATCTCACTTATTCCGCACTTTCCTGCTTTTGGTTTTGCTCGTGGGGCTGCACCCGGTTGCCCCGGTACAGGCGGATCCCCCAGCGAGTTACATTTTCAATGTCAATACGATTGCTGATACCACGGATGTCCTTCCTGGTGATGGGGTCTGTGCCTCCGCGCCCGGGGTTTGCTCCCTACGGGCAGCGATCGTTGAAGCCAATGCGCTGGGTGCAGGCGGAACACAGGTGGAGGTGATTATCAACCTGGAGCGCGACACAACCTACATACCTGAGACCCTTTTAATGATCACCGCCGATCAGGTCTCGATCCAGACTGCACCCGGAAGCGGGGCAAAAGCCACCATTTCCAGCACCAGTAGTGCACGCGGGATGGTGATATCCGGCGAATTGGGCGCTCCAGCCGTACTCAAGGTTTATGATGTTCGTATCGCGAATGGTAAGACCATTGGGCTGACCAATAACTTCAGCGCATTGTGGCTGGATTCGGTAATACTTGAAAATCTGAACTATACCTCCAGCGCCATTGGTGTGGATAAGGGCGGCGGTGCCATCTATAATAAAGGCCACCTGGAGATGACCAACTGCACGGTCCGCAACAACAGCACCAATGCCAACGGGGGAGCGATTTTGAATAATATGGGCACATTTAATATTCAGAACAGCACCTTCACCGCAAACAGCGCCGGTGCATATGGCGGAGCGATCTACAATATTTCTTCTTCCAACTCCCTTGACCTTAAACATATTTTCAATTCGATCTTCGAGAACAACACCGCCGGTGCTTCCGGTGGCGCGATTTATATCAATGGTTACAATGTGCAGAACCCGGATGGCAGTGGCTCGGTGTATATCAAGGATACGCGAATCAGTAACAACCAGGCGGTCAGCGGTGGCGGGATTTCAATCTCTGACGAATTTGGGTTGGTACTATCAAACGCGGGGATGAACCTGGTCAACAGCGAAATATCCGGCAATATTGCCCTCAGCGGTCACGGCGGTGGGCTTTATTTTTCCAACCATAGTTCAAGCTCCCAGACGAATATCGAAAATAGTACGATCAGTGGTAATGAGGCTTTCCTTCACGGCGGAGGAATCTATATCGCAAATGATACCCACAGCACCATCACCCTGTTTAACACCACAATCACGGATAACGCCGCTGACCGCCTGGGAGGACAGGAAAATAATGGCAATGGGGGCGGCTTTTACAACGCTTCGGATAGTACGTTGTACCTTCGGAACAGCATTGTGGCGGGCAACCATGACCTGACTTCGGCAATGTTTGCGCTCCGAATCCGCGACTGCGTGGGAAGCGTGGAATTGTATTACAGCCTGCTGGGAATTTCCCAGCTCAGCTTTTGCGATATCAGCAGTGGTTCAACCGGGCAGCTTGTCGGGACTAGTACGCCTATTGATGCGCTGCTCGGGGATCTTATGGAGGGGAACACTGTAACCCGCTTTCATACGCCGCTGGTCAACAGCCCGGCGATTGACAGCGCTGACCCGGCTGGTTGTTTCGGGGCAGGGGCTAATAATCGCTTGTTGGTGGTGGACCAGAATTACGAACCCCGCCCGTTTGGTCCTGCCTGCGATATGGGCGCCAAAGAATACATCATCTATCCAATCTTTTTGCCCACCATCCTGCGCTAGGCAAGCTACCCGCATCCATGGCATGCCAGGCGGGCCGGTCAATCATGCGCTGCGCCCACTCCCTCCGTTCAGATTGTTTAAGAGACGCATTGTGTCCATCTGCGCTCGTTCCTGAAAGGTCAGTGCTGAAAGTGCGGGTCTGATTTGCTCTGGCGGCAGCTTCCGCAGCACTAGGTTTTGTTCCTATCGTGTAGCTGCTTCTCTGAATTCCTGTAACAATTTGGGGATGCAATTCATGTCTTGCTTTGTATTCATCGAATCCCGCCAGCTTTTCATTACCCGCGGATTTTCTACCGGCGGGCAATGAAGTTGAAAGGCCGCGATGAGAAGAGAAAAAATGCGACAGGCAGGGTTTACTTGCTAAAAGTTTTGCTCCACACAGGCTCAAGCTGACCGGTCTTGTAAAGCCGGAAAGTGAAGGAATTGCCGTTGACGGAGAGGGTGGCAAAGCCGCGATCGTCGTAGGTTTTCATGTCCGGGTAGAAATAATCCAGCCGCTGTGGGAAGACGTTGGCGGTGTAACTTCCACCGCCAGAGGGGGAGCTTAGGAATTGCTCCACACTCCCGCTGAGAGCGGGCAGGCGGGTGGCATCCAGATGGGTCCAGCCGAGGATATGCTCATGCCCGTGGAAGAAGGCGGAAATGATAGGATGCCGGTTGATCACCTCGACCAGGCGGGCCGGGGTGCAAGTGTCATCGGTTCTCGCCCAGCAGTCACAATGCAGCGATTCGACACAATACAATGGGCCGTGGAAGAAGATGAAGGCGTGCACCAGGCCGTTGTTTTCGGCGTGGGTGAGCCGTTCCTCCAGAAAGTTTAACTGGGCTTTGCTGATGAGGGTTGCCAGGCCGGGGATATCGAGGCCGATGAAGATGGCATTGCCATAGATGAAGCTATAGTTCAGCGAAACCACATCCGGAGAGAGAGAAACCAGGCCGCTCACCCCGGCAGGCAGGCGGCGGAGGTTGGATGGGGAAGTGAAATATTTCTCCCAATTGGCGGCACTCTCGAGCATATAATCATCATGGTTACCGCGCACCAGAAACGTACGGTCATACAAGCCGGAGTTTTGCAAGGCGCCGACCATGGCATCCATTTCCGGTTGGTTCACGCCGAAGTTTTCCAGGTCACCATTGAAAAGAACCAGGTCCGGTTGGAGGGCGGCTGCCTGGTTTGCTGTATCCAGGAAGTTCTCTGCCAGGCCCTGGGCATCACCCATCGAGGCAAAGAGAAAGGAGACCTGGGTGGGGGTTGGAGTGAAAGTGGGTGGAGCGATCGTCGGGGTGATTGTGGGCTGGAGAGTGAGAGTGGCAGAAGGGGTAAAAGTGGGGGGCGGCAGGGTAGGTGTTGGGGTGACGGGGACGGGTTGTAATGGCGCCTGACAGGCGGAAAGCACCAGTGCCAGAAGAAGGCAGGGGAGGAAGTAATTAGTGAGTGAGAGAATATGTTTGCCGGGTTTCATGTGCTGCTCCATAGCCTACGGTACCGGTCCGCTTCGTGAGGAGTAGCCGAGTAACCAACTTTGATGGATGCCCGACAACTATAAACTATTCAGCAGAACAATTCAAGTTGAAAAGGGGGCGAGCGCGGCTGAAGCCATGAACTCTGGCGCCTGTGGAAGTTATTCACAACGATTTGACGATCGTCAGGAGGGATAATTTATGTTGCCAGGAAATCCAGGCTGGGAAAAAAATCTCAAATCAATCCCTTCAGAGACGAATGCGCCCTGCCAGCTACCGATTCAAAAGATAAATCTCTTCTACAAAAATTTCATCGGGCAATCATTTGGTTCAGATAACGGATTGCTTATCCTCGCGCTCCTTCCGAAACCTGGCGGTTTGGCAGTTGAATGTTGGGTTCAAAATTTCTTGTTGTCATCTCAACGTCCAGCCCCCTTTCACCATCCACGACAGGACAAAACTATATAAGTGAAGAGGCAGGTTTATCCTTTATTAATGACGGATGGAGAGCAAGCTCCAGGCCGCTCTCCATCTTCAAATCTGTGACCCATCACCAATCCAGGTGAGTTATGGAATAAATAATCCCTCCAATTGACCATGCAGGGCATCTGGCAGTAAATAGGCTTCGCAACCATCCGGCCTGATTAAAGCGACCTTTGATTCGTCGGAATCTCCTTTTCGTAGACTTATACCCAGCCAGCCCCCTCGACCCCATTCGATTCCCACAACTCCAACATTCTCCAATACCAGGTGCATATCACTGCCATCGGGATGAACGAGGTACAGACTGCTGTTATCCTGGCCTCGATATGCAATCCAATTTCCATCCAGTGAAAGTTTTGGATTGAGGAGTTTTGGCGTGCCATTCTCAATGGTGAAGTGCTCCTGGGAGATGTTGTTTTCCAAATCATAAGAGTAGACCTTCCAGGCAGCGCCCCCGGAGTAGGGGGCCACAAAGTAGAGTCTGCCATCCGGAGACCAGCCGACGACCATTTCATAGCTCAGGTCGGAGATTTGGCGCGCCGGGGAGCCATCTGTGGGGATGACAAACACACTATTGATTGCTCCGTCACCCATCCCCACGTAGGCGATCTGCTTTCCATCCGGTGACCAGTGCAGGTTGAACCCACCCACGCCCGGTAAGATTTTTTCAGTCCGCGAAGCCACGTCAACAATATGAATTCTGTTATCCGTGGCCGAGTAAGCTACCTGGCTGCCATCCGGTGATAGGGCACCCCAGTTGCCATTTGGAACCGCCACCTGTTTCTGGCTCCCATCCAAATTGTAGACTGCAAGGCCCCATGTACCTGTATCCAACTTTTCATAGATCAGGGCTTTTCCATTGGCCACCGTTGATGGAGCCGGTTGGAGTTGTGTAAGGGAATCCGCCGTCAAGCATAAGCCAGACTGAGGCGTCGGATTGGCTGGCAGATCCGGTCGGGGTGCGGGTGGAAACCATTGGCCTTGCCAGGTGATGGGATCGCCGATAACAGTCAGGTTGGATAGAGTGACGGTAAGAAGGCCGGTTGGAAGTTGGGCAAAGTTTAGGCTCGCATTAAACTTTCCCTCCGTCAAACCTCCCCCTCCGCCACCACCTCCGCCATTGGGAGTGTATCCCACGATTTGCACGCTGGCACCGTATACTTTGGGGTCAACCAGGAAATCGAATGAGTACCCTCCTCGTGGATCGGCAATAATGGAGATTAGCTTTAATGTATGCCCGGCCAGCAGGATTTCTTGGTTGGGGGTCCATTCCTGGCCGGGTTGCGGGTTAGCGCCGGCATCGAAGGTGAATTCGGCTGTTGTACCGGGGTCAGCGAGGTATATGTTGACGCCGGAGAAACGGATCGTCAGGGGATAAACCAGTCCGGCGGCCTTGAACTGGGCTGCCCAACCAATCCCGGGCATTCCTGCTGATTCCAGGTTGATCTCCTCATTCACATCCAGAGGATGAGTGTAGGAGATTTTCTTGCCGCTGGCGTCCTGTATCTCGAGGGCGCCTGTTTGTTGAAATGATTCTCCAAGTTCACTGAGGGGTTGGAATTGACCTATTAAGATGTAACCATCGCTGGTTTCTATTACTTTGGAAACCGTAACTACGTTTTCTTCAAGAGCAACAGGTGTATTGCTGGGGGAATTCGTGGGTGTCTGACTGACCGGGGGAATGGTGGAAAGATCAAACATCGGCATGATGGTCAGATCGGGTGGGGCAGGCATGAAATTCAGGGGTAACTCCCAATTCTCCGGGGCTTTGCCAGGGAGAGTGTTTGAGATACAGGGTATAACGAAAACAGCTGTGTTCACGTTTGCCGGCACAGGCTCATAACCGTTATTGATTTGGGTAAGATGCGTCCCATCCGCAAGGTATAAATACTCTGGTTGCATACAGCCTGAAATATCCTCGGGGTCGGGGTAGGATGAGCTGGGAACGCCAAAAATACGATAGGCGATTTGAGTCTTCTCCTCGGTCAATGTCGCTGAAGTTACTGTGACTGTAATCCCAGCGCGGGTAACACTGACGGGCTCTGCAAGCACCCGGATGGGTGCATTGAGATCCACGATACCGACTCCTGGAATATATCCGAAGAGTTTCATGAACTGGGCGTAAACTCGCTGTGGACCAATGACCAGTGTGGCAATGATCATCAGAGATAGAATGGCGACAGCAATAGTCCGTGCAGGTCGAAATCCCAAAAATGGATGATATTTTCGCGATTTTTCATTTGCCCGTTGCATCAAATCGCTATACACCCGGTCAACGAATTCGGAACGGATTTCAGGGGTTCTGAAAGATTGGATAATTTTCGCTTCAAACTCTGGAGATGAAGTCCATTCATTCATTTGATAGCTCCACCTGGCTGTGTAACCGGGCCAGTAACCGGTAGATTGATTTCTTAACCGCTTCTTCATTTCGGTTCAGGTTATGTGCGATTTCCGGGAAACTCATCTCGGCCAAAAATCTCAAACGGAGCAATTCACGGTCTTCTTCGGGTAACGCCTGAATCAATATTGATAGAACAGCTGTTTGCTCGGATTGAATTACCCCAATTAAGGGATCATTTTCCACTGGAATATCTTCAATTTCGTCAATGGATGATGTGTTTTTTCGCTTACGAAAATGATCCATCGCTTTATTGCGGGCAATCGTAAATAACCAGGAGGCAAAGTGTTCGTCTTGCCTAAATCTATCAAAGAATTCGAAGGCGATCAAAAAAGTTTGAGAAGTGATATCCTCTGCATCATGCACATTTCCGACCCGACTGTAGAGGTACCGGAAGACTTGTTCCACATACAGCTTATATAATTGTCCAAACACTCTTGGGTTCTGTCTGGCCGCTTTGATTATCCTCAATTCATCTGATTCGCAATTGATCTTTTTGGATGTCAATGCAATACCGCTTTCTGCCATATTTTCTCTTTCAGATTTCTTACATAAAATTCTGCAGTTTTTAGTAATTTAGAGCTCTATATATAAGACGGATAATTATGGCAAGGGGGACATTTCAGATCCCTCAATTATGGATTTCAGTCGTAATTGTATCCCTCGGTGGCATATAAACGTGTCCAATATCCTGTGGATTTTTCTTCACTGGGAAAAGTACCTGAAATTAATATATAATACGATCACCTCATATTGCAAGGGGATACCCCATGCTCGCTCGCGTCTTTTCCTGCGCCGTCATCGGTTTGGACGGCGTCATCGTTGAAGTTGAAGTGGATTTTGGCCAGGGCTTGCCGCACATGGCCATCGTCGGCCTGCCAGATGCCGCCGTGCAGGAGAGCCGGGAGCGGGTGTATTCGGCGATTAAGAATGCCGGGCTGGATTACCCGCGCAAACCGTTAACGGTCAACCTGGCGCCGGCCTCGGTGCGCAAGGAAGGCCCGGCCTATGACCTGCCAATTGCCCTGGGGGTGCTGATCGCCAACCATCAATTGCTGGCGGAACAACTGGAAGGGGCATTGGTCATCGGGGAGCTTTCACTGGATGGGACGGTGCGTCATGTGCGCGGGGTGCTGCCGATGGCTGCCATGGCCCGCCAGGAGGGATATCAGCGGGTGTTTGTGCCAGAGGTGGATGCGCCAGAAGCTGCCCTGATCCCGGATTTGGAAGTTGTCCCGGTTAAATCGTTGGCTGAACTCTACGCTCATCTCGTGGGCCATACACTTATCCCGCCCCTGCCGCCGTTGAAGGCAGAGGACATCCCGGTGGTGGTGCAGACGGACTTTGGCGAGATCAAAGGCCAGGAGCATGTCAAACGCGCGCTGGAGGTGGCCGCGGCCGGGGGACACAACGTGCTGATGATCGGGCCGCCTGGCTCCGGCAAGACTCTGCTGGCGCGGGCGTTGCCTTCCATCCTCCCCAAACTGACCATTGACGAAGCCCTGGACGTGACCCGGATTTATTCGGTGTGTGATATGCTGCCGCCGGATGTACCACTCATCCGCACCCGGCCATTCCGCGCGCCGCACCATACAATCAGCCATGCCGGGTTGGTGGGTGGCGGCAACCAGCCCCACCCGGGGGAAATCTCGCTGGCACATCGGGGTGTTTTGTTCCTGGATGAACTGCCAGAATTCGGTCCGCGGGTGCTGGAGGTGATGCGCCAGCCGATCGAAGATAAACTGGTCACCATCAGCCGGGCACAAGGTTCGCTGACCTTTCCGGCTAACTTCCAACTGGTGGCCGCCATGAACCCCTGCCCGTGTGGATATTTTGGAGACCGTAACCGGGCTTGCACTTGCTCAATGGGTGTGGTGACGAAGTACCAAAAACGGATTTCTGGCCCATTGCTGGATCGAATTGACATTCACATCCAGGTGCCGCGGGTGGAGTACGACAAGCTAAGCGACCAACGGGTAGGTGAGGCGAGCAGTGTCATTCGGGGGCGGGTGGAAATGGCGCGCGATGTGCAGCGCCAGCGTTTTGCTGGAACAGAGGTGGCCTGTAATGCAGATATGCACCCGGCGGAAGTGCGCCAGTTCTGCATGTTGGGTGAAACAGGCCGTACCTTGATGAAAAATGCCATGAACCAGTTGCAGCTTTCAGCCCGGGCCTACCACCGGCTGCTCAAGCTTTCCCGCACCATCGCCGACCTGGCGGGGAGTGAGGCCATTCTGCCCGTCCACCTGGCGGAAGCGTTACAATATCGTCCGAAAGAGGTTGTGGGATAATGGGGATGAGTAAAGAATAGAGGTTGAGAAGTATGAAAGAGAAGAGCCAGGAATATGATAACAAGTCGGCTGATTCGCAGCGCATCCGCGAGCCAGCGCATTTCGATTTGCTGAGCCAGATGCCATCGCTTTTTGATGAGCAAAATGTATTTGTTCAACCGGCAAGCTATCTAGATTCCATCATCATTGGAAATTGTGAACAGGTGCTGGATGCTTTGCCCGATAATTGTGTGGATTTAATTGTCACCTCTCCCCCCTATGCGGATCAGCGGAAAAGTACCTACGGCGGAATTTCGCCGGATCGGTATGTTCAGTGGTTCATGCCCAAAGCAGATCGCTTTTTGCGGGTTTTGAAACCGACAGGTACGTTTATCCTAAACATTAAAGAACGGGTTGTAGATGGTGAACGGCATACCTATGTGATGGAACTGGTCATTGAGATGAGGCGGCACGGTTGGTTTTGGACAGAAGAGTATATGTGGCATAAAAAGAATAGCCACCCCGGTAAGTGGCCGAACCGTTTTCGCGATAATTGGGAGCATTTGTTTCAGTTTAACAAAACCAAGAAATTTAAGATGTTCCAGGAGAATGTGATGGTGCCGGTAGGGGACTGGGCTGCCAGCCGATTGAAAAATTTGAGCGAGACCGATAAGCAGCGGGACAATTCTCGGGTCGGTTCAGGGTTTGGTAAAAATATCTCCAACTGGGTTGGCAGAGATATGGTATATCCCAACAATGTGTTGCACCTGGCGACCGAGTGTTATAACCGCCAGCACAGTGCCACGTTCCCGGTGGCCTTACCGGAATGGTTTATTAAGTTATTTACTGAGGCGGGTGACCTGGTACTGGACCCTTTTAATGGCTCGGGAACCACCTGTGTGGCAGCGAAGCGCTTAAATCGGCGCTTTCTGGGGATTGATTTGAGCGAGGAATATTGCCGGAAGGCACTGGAACGGGTTGTAAGGGAAGAAGTTGGCAGCCACATAAATCAGGACGAAAAACAGTGAACCCATTGAATTTGCAAGACGTGAATGAATATGTGAATAAAAATATCGAGGTTTTTCATAATCGAAGATTGGCGATTATTTCAAAACTCTCATTGAATCGGCTCACCAGTAAAAATCCATATTTGTTTCGGGCCAAAAACATCACCAAGGCCTCCGCCCTGATTGAAAGCACTTTAGAGGCTTTCCTGTCAAGTTCCGAAGAGAAACTTTTCGGCGATTTTTTGGAGGACCTGGCAATCTATGTGGCGTCTCAAACAACTGGCGGACATAAATCCCCCGCCCCGGGGATGGACCTGGAATTTGATTTAGATGGGATCTATCATGTCATCTCCATCAAGAGTGGGCCGAACTGGGGTAACTCTTCGCAACACGCAAAACTGGCACTGGATTTTAGCCTGGCGGAAAGGCGTCTTCGGCAGTCTTTGCATGTCCGAACCGTGCAAAAAGTGCTTGGAATATGTTATGGTAAAGCGAAAACAACCCTTACCAACGAGGGGTATGTCAAAGTATTGGGACAGAATTTCTGGACGTTGATCAGTGATAATCCCAACCTGTACATTGATATTATCGAGCCTCTTGGTTACATGGCGCGAGAACACAATTCGAGATATGAAATTGAACGGGATCGCATATCCAACCTGTTAATCAAACAATTTATTGACCGGTTTTGTGATGCCGCTGGGCTGATTAATTGGGGGAAATTACTGCAAGCCACTAGCGGAAATTTGGATTTAGAGGAATTTTGGGGTGTACTGAAACCCTAAGAATCTTAATCCGTTTTATTTAGGAATACTCGTCAAAAACTGGATGCTTTTCCGGGCGGCGGTTTCGGCATCTGGCAGGGGAAGGAATTCGCCGGAGATAAAGCCGGGGTAGTTTTGGGCGGCCAGAGTGCGCAGGATGGAGGGGAAATCCAGATGACCGGCGCCCGGATGCCAACGATTGGAATCAGCCACGTGGAAGTGGAAGATGCGTTCTCCACAATTGCGGATGCTCTCTTCGATGGAGGGCTCCTCGATGTTCATGTGGAAGGTATCCAACAACAAGCCAAAGTTCTCCATTCCTACACATTCGATTAAATCCAGGCCCTCGGTGGTGTTATTGACCAGCGAAGTCTCGTAGCGATTAATCGGCTCCAACGCCAGGCGCACGCCAGCCGATTGAGCGGCCTTGCAACAACTGCGCAGGGCTTCCACCAGCCAGGATTTGGCCTGGGGCAGGCTGACGCCGGGTTTCACAATCCCGCGCACCAGGCCGATGATGATGACTGCCCCGAGGTGCCCGGCGAGAGGGATGTGCGCCTGGATGCGTTGAATGGCAGCCTGCCGCACACTTTCGTCCGGGTCGGTGAAGGAGAGGCCTTCTTCTCCCCAGGCCTGGCCTGTACCAATGGCGGGCACCTGGAGGGCGGCAGCCTGGAGAAAACGGTTCAACTCCGGCAGGTTGACCAGGCCGGGTTGGCGGATGGCCAGCTCGGCGCCATTATATCCGAGGCCGGCGATTGTCTGCAGGTTGGCTTGCAAGTCACCTTTGAAGGTGGCCGCCTGGAATTTTGCGGGTTGGGTGGAAACAACAATCGAGAGGTTCATGAAGGTGCCGTCCGGGTTTGCCAGGGGTAAAGTGCCGGGCAGGCGCTCTACCCCTGGGGATTGGCTGCGAAGAATTACTTGCTTGCCAGGTAGGTGATCTTGACCTCGCTGCGGTCATTCTGCAGACGGATGATATTCTCCGGCACTTCGGCCAGAGAGATTTTCTTGGTGCTCATCTGGGTCATATCCATGCCGGTGGCCATACACTCGATGACACGCGGGAAGGTGCCGTGGCCGGAATGTCCCTGGGCACCAATGATGGCGGCGCGGCGCACTTGCAGCACCTCCCCGGCGACGGGCATTTTGGCTTCTGCGCGGGCGGTGACCACGATCTTGCTGTTCAGGGTGCGGCCTTCCCAAACGACCCGTTCAATGCCAGGGTAGACCACTTCCGGCAGGCCGGTGGCTTCCATGAACATATCGGCGCCCATGCCGTTGGTGATTTCCAACACCCGGTCGGCGAAATCTTCCCGGGCGGGGTTGACGTGGAAATCTGCACCCAGGCGCATGGCCATTTGGGCGCGGTCTTCCTGGGTTTCCGAGATGATGACCTGGGAGGCTCCGGCACGCTTCAGGATGGCACATGCGGCGATGCCGACCGGGCCAGCGCCCAGGATGACCACCCGGTCACCGGGGCGGATGCCGCCGCCGCGTTCGATGACGGCGTTGTATGCCACGCAGGTGGGTTCCACCAGGCTGCCGGCGACAAAGAGGTCATCCCCGGCATAGTTTTTACGCAAGGGTTCCAGGCTCCACAAAGTGCGGGAGGGCAATACCATGTACCTGGTGTAAGCGCCGTTCACGTTAAAGCCCACCTCATCCAGGCGCTCACAGTGGTTGGGATACCCATCGGCACAGGGTTTACAGTTGCCGCACCACAGCATTTCCTCAGAGGTGACCGGTTCGCCGCCTTTGAAGGGTTTGTTGGTATGCTTATCGAAGGCCTTTTTACCGGCCTCCACCACGACCCCGGAGAACTCGTGGCCGAGGATGCTGGGGAAACCGGTGAGACCGGGGTAGAAGATATAGCCCTGTGCATCGGCTTGCGCCATGTGAACATCCGAACCGCAGATGCCGCAGGCCTTAATCTCGATCAGGACTTCGTCATCCGCCGGGGTTGGAATGTCGTATTCCCGCATTTCAAAGCGGGGATTGCGCCAGACCTGGCTGCCCAGGTAGGTTTGACGGCCTTCAATATCCTTGGCACCGAGTTTGAACCCGGGCTTGGGGGCCCAATCGGCAATCAGGGTGATGCCTTGCATTTTGCCTTTCATATTTTCTCCTCAGAAAGATTTCAGAAAGCGATGAGATAACGTTGTGGGGGTGCGGAACTAGACTTCAGTTCCCTGGCCGATGCGGGGCAGGCCATAAACCGTCTTCCAGCCGGGGCTGAGCGGCTCGCGCAGGTAAGGTTCCATTTCGGCTTCGGTGCGCAGGGTCACTTCCTCCACCGGGGGCACTTCGCCCGCCGGGAAGGCTTCCAGCACATCATCATGCCAGAGAGTGAGGTACTTGAGGATGGCAGCCATGGGTCGCTTGCCCTTTTGGGCGGTGCCAGATTTGGCCTTGCCGACCACGCCTTCGGGGGTGGCGGCGATTTCGATGGCAAAGTGACCTTCACCTTCTGACCAGCGGCTGGGGCGACCGAAGGGATCCACGGATTTATCAAAGTGGCCTTCCGGTAGATAGGATTTTCCCTCGGTATCCACCGCGTAGTTCATGTCCACCATTTCCGGGTGGAGCAAAAGGCTGAGGGAAGTTTCGGATTCATCTGCATGGACAAAGTTGGTGCCCATTTGGCCGCCGCGTTCCACGGGGCGGAAGAACTCGCGCACGCCGCGGTGCCAGTCAATCACCCGGAAGATACCGGGGAGTTGGTAGCGTTTCTGGAATTCCTGTACGGCAGATTCGAGCATCCACAACTGACCGTGGTTGTTGACGATGAGCTGTTTGCGGAACCCGTCATTCCACAGACCAAGCATGACGTCAATCATCATTTCCCGTACGACATGCTCCCGGACGATGACTGTGCCGGGCATACCCAGGTGATGATAAGGATGACCGCCGTAGTTGAGGGGCGGCAGGGCCAGGTTGACCGGGGCGCCGCGCCGGGCAGTGAAGCGCCGTACACCTTCGACGATGGCGCTGACGTAGAGCGTATCAGCGGCGGAGGGCAGATGCTGACCATGTAATTCGGTGCAGCCGACCGGGATGAAGACCACATCGTTCTTCTTGCGGTTGGCTTCCACCTGCCAGCGGGTGGTGGTTTGGATGTAGGAGCCGGGTTTGCCCCATTCCACGGGAGAGGGGATGCCATAATCTGCAAGGATGGCATCAATCTGCTCGTCGCTGGATTCCCAGACTTCTTTCTTCATGCGGCCGACGCCATTATCTTCAAAGAACAGGTCGGGTTGATTGGTGGCTAAATAACCATGAGGTACAGCCATTGGATTTCTCCTTTATCGAAAACGGATGGGTTCCAGCTTCAACCAGGATAAATTTCACTGATCTTGACTGGTCTTTTTTCTTTTAATGATTTGTTGGCAGCATAGGCCAGTACCACCGCAGCCCGGCCGTCATTGCCGGTGGTGGGGGTGGGGGTGTCATCGCGCACGGCTTCCAGGAACTCTCGCACTTCATCCACGTAGCAGGAGGCAAAACGCTGCATGAAGAAGTTCGGCAGCCGGTCACGCTGGAACCCGGCCGGGTTGCCCTTGTGGACGGTGGTCTCATATTCATTGTCTGCGATCGCCACACCATTGGAGCAGAAGACTTCCAGGCGTTGATCGTAGCCATAGACGGCGATGCGGCTGTTATCAATGATGCCGATGGTGCCATCGGTGAAGGTGAGGGTGAGGGCGGCGGTGTCAATATCGTTTATTTCCGCCAGTTCCGGGGCCACCAGCAAAGCGCCGTGGGCGTAGATTTCCTCCACCTCGCCGATTTGGAAGCGGGCCATATCGAAATCGTGGATGGTCATATCCAGGAATAAACCGCCGGAGGCACGCATAAACTCCATGGCGGGAACGCCGGGATCCCGGTTGGTAATTTTTAGAACGCAGGGGCGGCCAATTTCACCGCCCTTTACGATCTGTCGGACGCGGCGGAAGCTCTTATCGAAGCGCCGGTTGAAACCGATTTGAAGTTTAACGCCTGCTTTTTCCACGGCTTGCAGGGCTTCCTCAATCTCGTTCAAATCCAGGGCGAGGGGCTTCTCGCAGAAGATGTGTTTGCCGGCTGCGGCGGCATCTTTGATGATGGCGGCATGTGCGGGGGTGCTGGCGGCGATCAGCACCGCCTCCACGGTGGGGTCGGCAAGCAGTTCGTGGTAGTCAGTCACCACCCGCTCGACACCGATTTCATCCGCCACCGCCTGGGCGACTTCCGGGCGGATATCACACAGGGCGACGAGGTTGGCCTGCGGGATGAGACGGGCAACGTTGCGGGCGTGAACACTGCCCATGCGGCCGGTACCAATCACGGCGAGATTAATTCTTCGGCTCATACGTACACCTTCCTAAAGGCGCAAGGTTTGATTTCAAGGCTCTAGAGCTTCATCACGATCTTCATGGCGCTCTTGGGCTGGTGGGAGAGGTCTGCCAGGTGCAGGCCGAGGTCTTCAAAAGCGTTGAGGCCTTCTTCGAGGGTGATGACCTTGGTGAAGAATGGGGTCATGTTCAGGCGGTTTTCCTGGAAGATGCGGATGGATGGAACCATGGTGTTTTGGCCGAGGTAGAGGCCGAGGATCTTGGTGGCCCAGCGGGTTATTTCGTTGGGGATGACGGTGGCGGTGATGCTGGAATCCATGCCGAAGGGCAACACTTTACCCCCGGGGGTGACGCACTTCAGCGCCTGTTCCAGCCCGTTGCCGGTGGCTTCGATGACGATATCTGCTTTGCGTCCGTAGGTGAAATCGGAAATATTCTTGACGACGTCTTCCTCGTTGGGATTCCAGACGGTGAGACCACATTGTTTGGCAATGCTGATGCGATACGGGTCAATCTCGGTGACGGCCACTTTGGCGGCAATGTTTTTGGCAAACTGGGCAAACAGGTAGCCGATGGGGCCAAAGCCGATGACCATGACGTAATCATAGGGCAGCATGAGCAGGGTGTTCATGCCGTTGACCACCGTAGCCAGGGTCTCCACCTGGGTGCCAAGGATGTCATCAATTTCAGCGGGCAAGACGAAGCATTGCTTCTCCGGAACGATGCAATATTCGGCATAGCCACCATCCCGCATCACACCCAGGGCGCTGGTTTTGATATCCACACACTGGCTGGTGAGGCCCATGCGGCAGAATGAGCAGAAGCCGCAGCGAATGTTGTTATCCACCGCCACCCGATCACCAACGTGAACGTGGTGGACCTCATTGCCGACTTCAACCACTTCGCCGCAAAATTCATGACCGAGAACCGTATCCGGTTTGACGTGGTGCTTGCCTTCGAGGATCTTGACATCCGAGCCGCAAATCCCGACGGCCCGCACCTTGATGATGACATCATCCGAGTGCGAAATCTGGGGCATGGGGCGCTGTTCCAGTACCAACTTACCAACATCTTTATAAACCAGGGCGCGCATTGTGTTCATTTTTCAATCCTTTCCAGTGGGTAAAAAATAGGTAGATAGGGGATTGGGAAAAGCTGATCCCTTGAGGACAGGGGAATTTCAGGGTTTGAGAAATGGGGTCAAATGCCGGATAAAGTGTTTCTCCAGGCAATCTGCATACACCTCCGGGTTTTCATTCAAAATGTGGATTAATGACTCATAGTAAGGGCGGCTGCCATCAGGGAGTTGGAAGCGGAGGATGGAGCCAAAGGTGACGTGGAAAATCTCGCGGGCATCAAATTGATCGAGCAGGGCCAGCCAATCGGTAACCTGCGCGGGAAGGGGCGCTCGATTCAACTCGGCTGAAACATGATAACTGACCCGGTCCTCAGCATAGCGTTGGCGGGCAAAGGTGTAAATTTCCTCCAGCAGGGCGGGATTGATGAGGGCTGCCGTGCGCAGGGCTTCAAGGTAACTGGTGCCGGCTGTTTTGAGATGCACCAGGCCATTCGTCAGGCGGGCGGCAATGGGATAGATGCTGAATTTATCGGAGCCGGAATGCAGGCTGAG
>CALESS010000535.1 GCA_937907495.1 uncultured Anaerolineaceae bacterium | reverse complement strand
TACGCCAACGATCATTTTGAAATCTACCTGCTCTCCATCCAAAACCCAGGTGATCCGCCCACTTACCTGACCGGTGGCCCGGATAACAGCCATTCGCCCGCCTGGTCTCCCCTGGGGCGAGAGATTGCCTTTGTCTCCAACCGTGGCGGTCGGGATGAAGTATGGCTTGCCGCCCTGGATAAGGTTGAAGATCGCTTTATCCGGCTGGGCAACGCCGAAGAAAGGCAGCAATCCCATCCCGCCTGGTCGCCGGATGGCAGCCGCCTGGCCTGGGTAAATACCTCCGAGACGGGAGATCTCATCGTCTTGTGGAACCGGGAAGACTCTCAAAGCAACATCCGCCCGCTTACCGGCGGAAATTTCCCGGTCTGGTCTTCCAATGGCGATTCCATCCTGCTCGTGACGGCTTTCCCCAACCAAAATGGTCTGATGGTGGTGGACCCGGTCACCGGCAATATCCAACAGCCGCTGGTTAACCTTCCTGGAATGATTTCCAACCTGGATTGGCAAAACCACCTGACAAACGATTCCGCCGCCCGCCTGCTCCAACTGGAGGTTTCCCAGGTTGAGCAAGACCGTCTGGTCAATACCCAACTGAGTGTGAATCCGGCTCCCCCCGCTGGCCGGCTGGGTGTGGTGCCCCTGACGGACGTCCAGACCAACTATGCTTACCTCAGCGATGCAGTGGATGAATCCTTCACCGTATTGCGCTCCCTGGTTGCCCGCGAATCTGGCTGGGATGTGTTGGCCAGCCTGGAGAATGCCTTCCTGCCCATCACCAGTCCGCCCCAACTGGGTGCGGTCGAAGACTGGTTGTTCACTGGCCGGGGGATTGCCATCTCCTCTGCACCTCTCACCGCTGGTTGGATGGTGTTACAGCGCGAAAATAATTCCGGGCAGACCTACTGGCGGATATTCATCAAGGCCCGCTTCCAGGATGGCTCACAGGGAGCCCCCCTCACCAGTCCCATCTGGGATTTATCCGCCCGTTTCACCGGCAACCCCACCTCCTACGAACAGGGCGGCGCGATGGCCGTTTCTCCCACCGGTTACTGGGTGGATTTCACAGAATTGGCCCTGCGGACCGGTTGGGAGCGCCAGCCCGCACTGGTCAATTGGCGAACCTACTTCCCCGCCACCCGCTTCAACTTGTTTATCAATCCTGCCGGCCTCAGCTGGAAGGATGCCATGGAGCAGATATACCCTCCCGAAGCCCTGAAAACGCCTACCGGAATGGCTCCCCTGCTGCCAACGGCCACCTCCACCCCCCGCTGGAATACCATCAAAACATCCACGGCTGAACCAACCCGCCGTCCCACCTGGACACCTTCTCCATGATCGCCAAACGCTTTGCCCAATGCCTTGGCCTGGGCCTTCTTTGCGTCTTGCTGGTTTCCTGTTCGGCAATGCAGGCTCCATCAGTTGCTGCTCAGCCCCAGGCCGCGGAAGTGGAGGACTCCCCTGTTCTTTTCCCGGTGGATGATCCGCCATTTACTCCGCAGGTTACACCCAGCGAAACACCCATCCTGCAGCCCGGCCTGCCGGCAGAAACCCCCATCGCGTCCGAAATTCCGAGTGCTCTGCCGCAACCAACAATCATCGAAACCGGTGATGTCCTCCACTTCACCTTCCCGACCCCCGGACGCCAGCCCGTTTCCTTCTGGCGGCCAGCCCTCTACCCGGTACCCTGGGGACTTGGTCTGGATGATCATTTTCTGTTCATCCGCCCCATTGCTGCGGATGTGGTGAACTGGGCGCTGCCCAACTATCGCTATGGCAGCATTTTTACAGGGACGGATATCATCCACACCGGGATTGATATTGATGCCCCCCTTGGTACCCCGGTTTATGCCACCGGCGCGGGTACCATCCGTTGGGCTGGTTACGGCCTGTACCTGAATGACCAGGACAAAAATGACCCTTACGGCCTGGCCGTCGCCATCCAGCATGAGTTTGGCTACCAGGGGCAGAAACTTTTCACCATCTACGCACATCTGGATCGGATAGATGTCGTCAAAGGTCAGCACGTCAATGTGGGTGAACAAATCGGCATTGTGGGCAACACCGGTAAGACTACTGGGCCCCATTTGCATTTCGAAGTGCGCCTGGGGGACAATAATTACTACACCTCCCGAAACCCGGAGCTTTGGCTTTCGCCCCCTCAGGGCTGGGGGGTTTTGGTCGGGCGGATCATGTGGACGGGGGGCAGCCTGCTGGAGAAAAAACCGGTCCTCGTCAAATCTCTGGCTACCGGCCAAAAGTGGGAGGTCATCACCTATGGCCCCCTGGCAATCAATCCAGATGATCACTACCAGGAGAATCTCGTCCTCAGCGACCTGCCAGAAGGCGACTATGAGGTCGAGATAACGTACTATGGCCGTAAGTTCCGTCACACCATCACCATCCAACCTGGAGCGGTAACTTATATTAACTTCCAGGGCAGCCATGGTTTTTCCACATCCATCCCGCCCACCCCGGCCCCGGATGCCTGGTTTTTTACGCCCGTTCCAACCCCTTGACAGTTTGCAATACACAGGTGACAATGTGACTGCGGCCAGGGGAACTCTGGCCGCAGATTTTTGAATAATGGAAGGATGTGTTTCGATGTTGAAGTTTACCAAAAGCGCAGGGGTCCTCCTGCTTGCACTTTCAATTCTCCTCAGCGGCTGTTCACAAAAAGCTCAGCCCTCCCCAACCCCGGATTCCCAAATGGTGATCACCCAGGCAGCCCAAACTGCACAGGCTTTGTTGACCAATGCCGCTATTCTCACCCCCTCGGCGACTGCCACCCTCCCTCCGACACAAACTGCGACCATGGCGCCTGCCACTTCCACCTTTATCCCTACCCTCATCACACCCCTGGCCAGTGCAACGATTACCATCCAAACCTCGCCAGATCGGGCGATTTATGTGGATCAAAGCCCAGCCGATGGCTCGATCGTCACCCCCGGTTCAGAGTTCAATGTGGTCTGGCGGGTGAAGAATACGGGTACCACAACCTGGACCACCCAGTACCGCCTGCGATTCTATGCCGGTACACAAATGTCCCCGGTAAATGCAGTTGCCCTGCCCAATACGGTTAAACCCCAGGAAGAAGTTCAAATTACCCTGCCCATACGAGCGCCGGCTGCACCGGGTGAATACAACACCATCTGGGTCCTTTCCAACGCCCAGGATAGCAATTTCTTCAATGTCTTCATCCGCATTGTGGTAGCGGGCGCTACTGCCACCGCCACTGTGGAAGTCACACCCACGGTGGAAGCAACCCTAACCCCCACTCCGTGAACCAGAGCGAGTGCTTGACAGTTCAGCAAATCCAGGCCGAGGCGGAATCCCTCGGCTTTTTCCTTTGTGGAGTCAGCAAGCCAGACCCCACGCCTTTTTTTGACCACTTCCAAAACTGGGTTGGCCGCGGCCTGCATGCCGGCATGAGTTACCTGGCTCGACCGGACACCCTCGCCAGGAGAGCCAATCCGCAGGAAATGCTCCCCGGCGCCCGCACCCTCATCAGCCTGGCGATTCCCTATCCACCTGCCAGCCAGGCGCCTGACTCCCCCATCCCCTCCGGCGGGGGCCGGGTCGCCTCCTATGCCTGGGGTCTCGATTACCATGACATCCTTCCCCCCTTGTTGGAACAACTGGTGGAAAAACTGGGGGAAATTGGCAAGCCTTTTCGCTATAAAATATTCACCGATTCCGCCCCCATTATTGAACGGGGCTTTGCAGCCAAAGCCGGAATGGGCTGGATCGGAAAAAACTCCTGCCTCATCCACCCCCGCCTGGGGTCATATTTCCTGCTGGCAGAAATCCTTACGGATCTCGACCTCAAACTGGTTTCCCCGGTGATCACGGACCACTGTGGCACCTGTACCCGCTGCCTGGATGCCTGCCCCACCGGTTGCATTCGGGCCGATCGCACTCTTGATTCTGCCCGCTGCATCTCCTACCTGACCATCGAAAACAAGACAGCCATCCCTGCCAACCTCCAACCACTGCTGGGAGACTGGGTCTTCGGTTGCGATATTTGCCAAGAGGTCTGTCCGTGGAACCAGGCCTTTGCCCCCCTGGCCTTAAGCAACCCTTTCCAATCGCATCCTTCTGGAGCCTGGGTGGACTTGGCGCAAGAACTTCAACAGCCGGAGAGGGTTTTTGTAGAGAAATATCAGGGCAGACCGATCGCTCGCACCCGTCATACAGGTTGGTTGCGTAATTGCCTGGTTGCGGCCGGAAATTGCTCCTCCCCGGCGCTCCAGCCCCTACTGGTGGATCACTTACTTCATAATTCCGTGCCCATGCTGCGCATTCAGGCCGGACAAGCTCTCCATCGTCACCCTTCCCCCCAGGCAGTGGAATTACTATCACAGGCGCTGGCTGCCGAGCCGGACGCGGAAGTGCAACTAGCCCTGCAGAACCTGCTTAACGCTCTTTCAGGGTAACCATTCCGCCTGGATGCCATTTTCAATAATCCGGCTGATTTCTCCATCCCCTGTATCCCATACAAGAATTTGCGGCAATTGCTCTGAGGAATCCACCATGAACCGTTGGATGAGCAATTGGCTCCCCTCGGGGTTCCAGGATAAATTGCCGTGGATAAAAGCCGGTTCGTTGGTGATGGGCTGCACCCTCTCCTCCCCGATCTCAAACAACCAAACCTGTGAACTTAATCCCCCTTCCAATTGTCGAACCGGCGCTGCAACCTTCCCATCTTGCGGGTTAATGGCGGGTGCGCCATAGTTGTAGGCATCATCTTTCGTCCCCAGGGCCAGGTCCATCCGGCTGTCTTCCAAATCAAAGCGATAGACTTTGTCGGCTGGCTGCCCTTCCAGGGCAAGGCTTTTCAACAAATAGACCGCTCTCGAATCAACCGACCAGACCGCCGGCTGCGGGATGGATGTTTCGAGAATGCTGGTTTTTCCATCCGCCAAACGCTGGACAAACACTCCCCCCAACTCCGGGCTGTACAAGGAGATATACTTTCCATCCGGGGAAAACCCTGGCAGCATCCCCGCCATGTCTACATCCGCAAAGAAGGGCACCGTGTTCCCGGAAGCCACATCCTGGATCCAGACCTGCGGCTGCCCCGAACTTCCTTCAAAATACTGGCTATACGCAATTCGTTGGCTGCCCGGCTGCCAGGCCATCTCTCCGCAAATGGCAGAGCCGCACGCCTGCGCCTCCCTTCGCTGCCCCCCGCTGCGATCCATAATCCATAAATCCGCTCCGCCCATTTCATTTTCCCGGCTGTAGACTATCCACTCCCCATCCGTGGATACCGCCAGTTCGCTCACTCCCCCTTCTCCTTGGTCCGAGAGCGGTTGCTCCTCGCCCGCCGCATTAATCTTCCAAATATCTGCCATTCCGGATCGCAATGAGAGGTAGACGATTTCTGGTTGGCGGACATGCACCACTCCACTCATGCCCGCTGTAATTTTCCTTCCATCCACACTCTCCGCCCCATCCGCCAATTGGAAGGAAATGACCTCGCCCGCCTTCCAGTAAGTGCGAGGCCAGGCAGTTAGTTCTTTCCCCTCGTAAACCAGCCAATACTCCTCTCCAGAGGTGATGGTAAAGCGCCCGGTTACGCTCTCTGGCTGCATTTCTGTTGCGAACAGTAGCCGAATTCCGCCCCGGCTCCCCACCTCGGGGCTTTGCAGCGTGGGTTTCGGTAATCGGCTGCCCAGCCACACGCTGAACGCCAGGCCCACTGTCACCGCCAGCAGAAATAGCCAATATTTCTTGGGCATTCTTATCCTCATGAGCCAAAAACAACCATCCCATTTAACTCTTGCTGGTTATCGCCAACCTATGCACTTATCCACTCCAATTGGCTGGCAGCCTGCTCTTTGTCCAATTCCCTGGCTTATGCTTGCCCTGAAAACAAGGAATCCCGTCTTCCCCCAAGGTGGAAAACGGGATTCTCTCGGAATTGAAGGAATTAGCGGGTCGGCGTAACAGTTACCAGAGTTGGCATTTGCCAGGTTGCCGTGATGGTGCGCGTCGGGGTGGGGGTCGTCAGATTCACCGGAACCAGGATCACCTTGCCTGCCGGAATATTCTCCGGATCGGTAATCCCATTTTCACGGATGCCGATGATCGCCTCGACCGTTGAATTAAACCGGGAGGCGATGCCTTGCAGTGTATCGCCTGTTTTCACCGTGTATTGTATGCGGGTGCCGCGCGGTAACCCGGTGGGTACGGGGGTTTCGGTGGGCAGCTCAATCACCATGCCGGGCTGCGGAATGTACAGGATATCCCCAGGCTGAAGCAGGCAAGTGATCCCAATGAAGGGATTCAAAGCCAGCAGGGCCTCAAATTGGACATCAAATTTGATTTGCAGGTCATAACAGGTATCCCCTTCCACCACCGTATATTCAAACGGGCCGGCGGGCGTAAGGGTGAAGGTAACCGTCGGCGTATCAGTCGCGGTTGCCGTGGCGGTCGCTGTTGGCGTGGGGGTGGTTGGGGTTGCCGTGAAGGTAGCGGTGGGCGTGGGAGTCTCGGTTGCGATCAAATTCCCAATTGCCCTACCAGGCGCAGAGAGCCAGACGATCAGGATGATGATCCCGATCACCAGCAATAAAATTGCCAGCCCCCCCACCAGGAATGGCATCATTCTCTGCTTCTTTTTATAATTATCCAGCACACTTTGAGGTGAATTTTTATTGCGCATAATATTCCTATCATTTCTTATAGTATGGCAGAAGAATTTTCTGCTTCAAGGGAAAAGCACCTGATGACTGGATTCTACCTGAATATCGAAATTTCAACCAGTCAAGGGTTTTAGCGGTGGTATTCCTCCAGGTATTGCTTCAGGTATTGACCGGTATAAGAAGCCGGGTTCTGACAAATTTGCTCCGGCGTGCCTGCTGCCACCAATTCTCCACCCCGGTCTCCACCATCCGGGCCAAGATCCACGATATAGTCCGCCACCTTGATGATATCCAGGTTATGCTCAATAATCAGCACCGAATTGCCGGTTTCCACCAGCCGTTGCAGCACTTCCACCAGGCGGTGGACATCGGCTGCATGCAGCCCCACCGATGGCTCATCCAACACATAAAGAGTCCGTCCCGTTGCCCGCCGTGAGAGTTCCTTGGAAAGCTTCACGCGCTGCGCTTCACCTCCCGAGAGAGTCGGTGCAGGCTGCCCAATCCGAATGTACCCCAGGCCCACTTCGGAAAGCATCTTCAATTTGCTCACAATGGATGGAAACGCAGTGAAGAATTCCAAGCCGGCTTCCACCGTGGTATCCAGCACATCCGCAATCGTCAGTCCCTTGAAGCGCACTTGCAAAGTCTCCCGGTTGAAGCGGGCGCCATGGCAAACATCACACGGCACATACACATCCGGCAGAAATTGCATTTCAATCTTCAACTGGCCCTGGCCCTGGCAGGCTTCACAGCGCCCGCCGTGGACGTTAAACGAAAACCGTCCAGGCTTATATCCCCGCATCTTTGACTCGGGTAATTCCGCAAATAATTGGCGGATTTCATCAAACAATCCGGTGTACGTTCCAGGATTGCTGCGCGGCGTGCGCCCGATGGGTGACTGATCAATATTGATGATCTTATCGAGGTGCTCCACCCCTTCAATCCGGTCAAAATCTCCGGCCTGGGTACGCGCACCGTTTAAGGTGTGTGCCAGCGAGCGATAGAGGATATCCACCATCAGGGTGGATTTCCCCGACCCGGAAACCCCGGTAATGCAAACCAACCGTCCCAGCGGGATTTCCACGGTCAAGTTTTTCAAATTATTCGCCCGCGCCCCAAAGATGCGCAGCCACTTGCCGTTACCGGGTCTGCGTTCCGCAGGCATGGGCACCTGCAAACGATGCGATAGATACGCCCCGGTCAGCGATTCCTCCGACGCCAGGATTTGCTCCACCGTTCCTTCCGCCACCAGGCGCCCGCCGTGTTCCCCCGCCCCCGGGCCAAGGTCCACGATCCAATCCGCGGCACGGATGGTTTCTTCATCGTGTTCCACCACCAGCACGGTATTCCCTAAATCCCGCAGACTTTTCAATGTCGCCAGCAGGCGGCTGTTATCCCGCGGGTGCAAACCGATGGAAGGCTCATCCAGCACGTATAAGACGCCCATCAAGTGCGAACCGATCTGGGTTGCCAACCGAATTCGTTGAGCCTCGCCGCCCGAAAGAGAACCCGCCGAACGATGCAGCGTCAGGTAATCCAGCCCGACATCCACCAGGAAACCCAACCGCTCGCGGATTTCCTTCAAAATCCGTTCTGATATGGCTTTTTGCCGGGTTGTGAAAGGAGAATTCTCCGCCATCAGCGCTTCCACCCATTGCAGCGTTTGCAGCACGGCCCAACCCGTCACCTCAACAATATTCCGTTCTGCCACCGTCACTGCCATGGCTTCCGGACGCAGACGGGTGCCCTT
>CALESS010000534.1 GCA_937907495.1 uncultured Anaerolineaceae bacterium | reverse complement strand
GGCAGGTTGGAAGAGGTCGTGGGTTCAAAGACGTTATCAAGGTAGAGGCGCAAACTAAGCCGGTAAACGGAGGGTTTGTTATAATCCAGGATGTAGAGCGATTGCCGGTTGAGCGGATCAATGGCCAGGCGGGTAAAGAGCGTGCCCTCGAAGAGGGTGACCTTGTTCTGCCGGCCGGGCCGCGGGTCTTCGTATTCAGCCGGGGACTGGCAACTGGTGGGGGAATAGTCAATTGAGCTGTAAGAGCAAAAAACGGTCTGGCCGCTGGCATCCAGCAGGTAAAGAAGATCTTCCTGGACTACAAAATCCACCACGCTGGAAAGGGCAGGGGGATTCTGTTGAAAGTATGGGCGGGGGTTCTGTGTCCAGTTGACCAGGCTTTCAGAAGGCGGGTCATCGTCTTCCTGGCGGGGGTCGCCATACCGCCAGATCATATTGCGGCCTTTATCCAACACCAACAAAACTTTACCGCTTTGAGCGATCCCGGCAACTTTGCCCAGATAGCCCTCAGGCGGGGTGAGGGTTTGAATGATGGGTTGGACATTTGGGCCGCAATACATCAAATTGCCGGATTCGTCCACGGCGAGCACGGTTGCACCCGCCTGGATGCCATTGGGCAGGGGTATCATATCCACTACGGGGGTGACGATGACACCATTGTAATTGCGAGGGCCGCAGATGAATTTCTCATCCACATCATATTGGCCGCTGGCGCCCACAAAACGCAGCACGGCGCCGGAGTCGGAATCCAGCGCATACACGTCATTGCCGTGGGAGACCATGCGGGAAATATTGACCGTATCCGCCAGGCGGGAGCGCATGGTTTCCACAAAAGAGAGCCGCTTTACCTTATCAATTTCATCCAACCCGGCGTTAATATCGTTGTGCAACTGGCGGGTTTCGCTATTCTGGCCATATTCTTCTGCCTGTGCCAGCAGCTCGAGGGTTTGATCCCACAACTGGCGCTGTTTCGCCAGGTCCGCTTCGTTCATGGCCTGGAGGGCCACCTGGCGGGCCTGCTGCAGGTAAATCTGCTGGTTTTCACCGCTGCCGAGTTGGGTGTAGATGGTGAGGGCAATGGCGACCACCAACAGGGGGATGACGACGGCGATAAACCACAACCAACCGAGGGGAAAGGTGGATTGCTGAGTGCCCTGGGTGGGCAGCATACGCCAGAATAAACGTTGGAAGATGCCGCTCACTTTTTGGCGCAGGGAGCGGCCTGCCAGCCAAATCCCGGCTACCTGGCGGCGGTTGGAACTGCGGGCAGGACGGCGGCGTTGTAAATTTTGTACCGCCGGGGTGTCATCCATCGCACCTGGCTCTGGCAGGGGAAGCTGCTGCCCGCTGCCGGCAGACCTGAGCGGTGGCTGCGAAGGCCGGGGAGAAGGGATGGAATTAGGGCTGGGTGTTGAAGGGGCTGCCAGGGACGGTGCCACGGATGTGGCGGGAGGTGGATTGGGAATGGCGGGCTGCTCATCCGCATCCAGCGGGGGGAAGGGATCGAAGGATTCGGCCTGCTCCGGCTGCGGGAAGCCGAGGGGGGC
>CALESS010000533.1 GCA_937907495.1 uncultured Anaerolineaceae bacterium | reverse complement strand
GCGCCTGGGGCTGCACACCGGGTTCTGCCATAAAATTCCGCAGGAAAGCCGGGCTGGCGGTGGTAAAAGTCTCGTAGATGGCCTGGTTGGGGTCGCCCACCCGAACCCAGTTGGCTCGGGGGCCAGCCAGGAGACGGAGAATCTCCTCCTGCAAGCGGCTGGAATCTTGGGCTTCATCCTCGAGGATGTAGGGCCAGCGCGCCCGCAGCCGTTCGAGATAACCGGCATCGGATTGGAGGGAACGCAAGGCGAGGCGAATCAGGTCGTCAAAATCGAGAGCGGAGCGGTAATTGAGTGAGTGTTGATAGGCGCTGTAGATCTCCAGGCCCATCTCCAGCAGGGGGTGGGAGATTCCGGTCTGCGCATGGAGTCGTTGCAGGTCGGCGGGAGATCTCTGCAAATCTTTGGCGGTGCGGATGAAAACCTTGGCCATGGAAGCCGCCAGTTCGGGCCAGTTTTTTCGCATCACCTGCGGATTTTCCATTTGGTCGGGGGCGGTGTACTCCTGCACAAAATCCGGATGCAGCCGTAACCAATCTTCGGCGTGGCGCTGCAGGATTTGATCCGCTTCGCGTTCGTCCAAAATGAGATAATGCGGTTCAACCCCAGCCAGGTCCGGGCGCTCGCGGACGATATCATTCGCCAGGCCATGCAGGGTGCGCACCCGGTAGCCAAAACCCGGCAACAAGCCGAATTCCTGGATAAATCCCGAAACCCGCTGGGAGAAGTTATCAACGGCGGAATTAACGAGGGTGACGATCAAGACTTCCTGGTCATCGCGCAGGCGGCCCTCGGCGATGAGTTGAGCGGCCAGGTAGGAAAGAACCTGGGTTTTTCCGCTGCCCGGAACGGCGGAGACGCCCATCTTTCCGCCCTCGTAAGCCAGAATCTCTTGCTGGGCTGGACGGGGTTTAAACATGAGCTTCCTCCAGGGTCAGGCTGCCGTGACGCAGCAAGGTTTGAACGGCCTGCAGGAGCGGGCCGCGTTGTTCTTCCCCCTGGGCATTGAGGCTGGAGAGGCGCAAATAGAGGCGGGAGCGGCAGCGGTGCAATAAGCCGGCTGCCAGCCGGGTGAGGGCTTGCTGGTTGGCGGCAAATTCATCCGCATCTGTCCAGGGGGCAGCGGGCTGCCAGCGGCGGCTGAGGACGATGGGGTGGGTGAGCGGCTGGTTAAGACGCTGCCACCAGCCGGGGGAGCCGATATCGAGCCAAATTTGTACCTCCACCGGGCGGTTCTGCATCACGAAGGTGTAAGCCGGGGCGATCAGGACGGCTTCCGGGGTTTCGGCCTGCCAACTTTGCAGATATTGGGCAGCCAGGACGCCATTCTCCACCATCTGGAGATACTCCAGGCCAGGCGGTTGATTCTCCTCGGCCAGCAGACGGCTGGTGACCCGGCGGAATTTTTGGATGGATTCGATCAGGCGGGCTGTGACGGCTGCAGAATCAAAGTTGGTGTGGAAGGAAAACCCCGGCCGGGAGAGCAGGTCTCCGAACAGGCGGCTGAAGAAGACGTCCAACTCCACCGGCTCACCGGCGCGGTAATCCAGCAGGTATTGGCGTAACTGCTCATAGCGATTGCCCAGGCGGTAGGTGATGCGCTCTTGCATTTGAGGCTGGATGATATCGAAGGAGGTGAGTGGCTCTGCCCGGTTGGCCTTGAAGACGATGTCCGTCAGCAGGGTGGAGCGGACAAGGTCCAGTCCATCAATGGCCTGCATAAAAGTGGAGCGCATCTGGCTCGGAGTGACGGGCAGCTTCCATTGCGGATGGGCCAGGCGGGCCAGGGTGAGCAGGCAGGATGAAGCGGGTTCATCACGCAAGGAACGGGAAGGACGGTGGGAGCGTCCGGGGATGCCCAGCTCCTCCAGCCGGTTGAGGAGGGAAAAACGGAGGGCATCGCTCACAAAGGGGGCGAGGACGACAATCTCCCCGGGTGAGGTTCCGGCATTGACCTGCTGCAGGATGACCTGGCTGACCTCTTCGATCATCTGGGGAACAAAATTCACCTGGCAGATGGAGACGGCTGGTTCCAGATCATCCTCTGGTTCGAGTATCGGCTGGCGGTTAATGGCGGCGATCAGGCTGGTGGAGAAGATTTCCAAATTGGGCGATGTGACGAAGGTCTGGTCGAAGGTCAAGCTGGTTTCACAGGTTTCACCCAGCAGGCTGGCAGAAAGCGGATCCGCTCCGAGGAAGGCGCGGAAACCGCCCTCCCAATCCATGAGGAGCAGGGCGGAATCGAAGTTCGGCAGCCAATCGCGAACCAAATCGTGGACGACAGGGATATCCTCCTCGATGTTGTCATAAACCAGGTGGTGGTAGCGGCTGGTGAGGTAAGAGCGGCAGAGCCAGGCAGGCCAAAGGTGCTGGCAAAAGACTTCCAATTGGAGCGAAAAATCCAGCAGGTTATGCTGCAAACAGTATTGGCGGAAGCGCATGGCGCAATCCTGGGCTTCTTCGTAGGCGCGTACCTGGGCCGGTTCGCCGATCCAGGCGGCTTTGAGGCGCTCGGCCAGCGAGGTGTAAGGGAAGCCAACACCGGCGGCTTTGTTGAGGTTATCAATGATCTGGCCGAAGAGGCGGTTGCGGTCAATGGCAATACCATCGAAATAACCTTGCTCCAGGAGAGGTGTGACGATGCGGGCCATGAAGTACTGGGCTGTTTCCATGGTCAGGAAGACCGGGGGTTGATCGGGGCGGGCGAAGCCGGCGGTTTCAGCCACCAGCGGCCAGAAGAGATCCACCATGCGTTGTGCCAGGCCGCCGAGTGTTTGAATGGTTACTTCCCCGCCGGGAGGCAGATCGGCCAGGTGGGCAGCGGAATAATAGGGCGCGGCCAGGGTGCGCTGGGGCACGAGGACGAGGATTTGCTCGGCCGGGAGGCCGTTGCGGAGCAAGAATTCCAGGCGGGCGGCGGCAGCGCTGGTCTTTCCCGCACCGGCCGGGCCTTGCAAAAGGGTGCGGCCCGCTGCCGGCGATTGGATGAGAGCGAGTTGTTGGGGGGTGAAGGGTAGAGCCATCTTT
>CALESS010000532.1 GCA_937907495.1 uncultured Anaerolineaceae bacterium | reverse complement strand
CTTTATGACCATTGCTGTTCATACGGCCCTGCTGGGAATTCTCGGGGTGCGCTATTATTTTGGCCTGGCAGTTTTGGCAGGCCTGGCCCGCTTTTTACCGTACATCGGCCCGGCTATTGCCTGGGTAACGTATGCCCTGGTCTGCATTTTCCAGGGTTCCACCTTTGCCAACCTGACGCCTGTGGCCTACGCCGTCGTCGTGGTCGGGGCAGGGATGATCACGGACTGGATCATTGACAACATCGTCAACCCCCGCCTGATGTCCAATGCCCTGCGGGTGCATCCTGCCGCGGTAATGATTGCTGTACTTGTCGCAGCTTCCTGGCTGGGGCTTATCGGCATCGTTCTCGCCGCACCGGTGCTGGCAACGGTTAAATTATTGATCAATTACGCCACCCGCAAATTGTTCGACCAGGACCCCTGGGAGGGCATCCAAACCATCCCCACCAACCCACCTTTACCTCTCTGGATGCTTCGCTTTCAGGAATGGTTCTTAAAAATCCAGTGGCCCTGGAAGAAAAAACCCAAAGTTTAACCCTTCATGGCAATCTTCAATTGCTCGATCGCCGGGATGGGTGTGGGATCGACTTGATACATCATCGCCAGGTAATAGGCAACAAAATCACCAAATTGGATAGCCGACCACAATTGCTCAAGTTCATTGTTACCACTGGCCCGGTAGAAATCAGTGTTAATTCCTTCCAGCATGAATAATTCGCGGGTTAAATCGGAGCGTAACCGGTTCCGCTCATGATCGGAAGCTGATTGCAGGAATACCGCGGCCAGATGGGAGAATTGGCTTTCCGGGTTCACAATTCCCGCCAGGGAGTTGTGATCCATTTCAGGCAGTGAAAGTGCCTGGGCCCAGGCTTTGGCCAGTTCATTCACCTGCCCCGCCCAGCGCAAAGCCACCGGCGTCATCAAATCGGACCCCACAATACACACCATCCGCCCGAACAATTGCCCTGCCAGGCGCTTGGCCGGATTCTGAAACACCGGGCTTTCAGGTTTCAAAGTTTCTGTCTGCGCTCTTAATAACTTCACCACTCCGGAAATTTCCGCTGTGGTTGTTTCAACCATCCCCAATCTTGCGAACAGGGCACACAGCAGCCCAAACGAAGTGGCGACCGCCGCCCGCGGCTGCCCCGCGTGCTCTATCCGCCAGATGGAGGCTCCCGCGGCTTGAGCAAGCCCGGCCAATTTCCCGCCCCGGGTCAGACCCAAGAGCATACACCCGGCTTTTTGCGCCTGCTCAAACGCCGAAAGCGTTTCTTCAGTGTTCCCGGAGTACGATGAGGCTACCACCAGAGTCTGCGGGTTCAAAGCCGAAAGCGGCAGCCCATAATCCCGGCACACACTGATCGGGATTGGAGAGGTGCGCCGGGCGTAGGCACTGACCAACTCTCCGCCAATCGCCGAGCCGCCCATGCCACAAATAACAATTTGTGCCGGGTTTTGCGGCAGGTTAAGTTCGTTTTGCAGGCCGGCATCCCAGGCTCGTTGAAGTTGATCCGGCAGGCTGTAAATCTGGCCCAGGTAATCTTGAGAATCAATTTCCAAAAATTTCTTTGCATCATTTAAATCCATTCCACGCTCCTTATTTTCATGGGACAACCCATGTTGTATAGGTTATCTCGATATATTTTTCTTCTGCCACTACCTGCACAAACCGCAACACCCCCGGCAGTCCCAGGTCGGTCACATAGCAAAAAGACTGGTTTACAAAATGGGTGGAAAGGTAAAGCACAGCCTCACTTAACTCCAGGTTTTTGCAAAAAGCAGGCGATGGCTCGCCTTCCACCGGGGAAAGAGCTGCTCCATTTGCCGGTTTCAAGATCATATCACCATTCGCCATTTCCCAAAGCTGGATATCCAACCCGCTGGCGGGATTCTGCAGGCCATTATCCAGGTCAAAACCTTCATTCATCACCAGCATGGTGGAACCTTCACTGAATACCAGGGGGATGGCTGTGGCGGTGGGGGTTA
>CALESS010000531.1 GCA_937907495.1 uncultured Anaerolineaceae bacterium | reverse complement strand
CACCTGAAGGCGGACAGCGCACCCCTGGGGAATGCACCGTCCCATCCGCCGGCTGAACCCCTGCCGGAAGTGCAGGAAGCTCCCCCGCTGTGGAGGGTGGCCCCGCCGGAGCTGCCTCAGGCTGTCGAAGTGATCTCCCCCACCGCACCCCGTGACCTGCCGCCGGACCTGGCTGCGGGGTTCGCCGAAGAAACCGGCCAGGATGCCTCCCCCATGGGGATAGCCCTGCCAGATATGGAAGCGGAAGCCAATGGCGAACCCGCCCCGGCACAGGAACCCCTGCTCTTCACTGGCACGCCCGCTGCCCCCGGCCTGGCCGAACCCTACAACGGAGAACGAGCCATTGAACTGGTGGACCCCACCGCTGAAACCCGGCCGATCGCCCTGCGCCGTTCCGCCACGCTCAATCTGCTGGAGACCGCCAGCCCGGCCTTTGCCGCCCTGGCTTATGCCGCATGCCTCATCCCGCGCCTGCCCTCCCATTATCTGAACGGCGAGATTGCCGCTCAACTGGCAGCCTGGCTGCCGGAAGTCTGCCTGGCTTTCGGCTGGCGCCTGCTCAGCTTGCAGGTGCGTCCGGATACCCTCCAGTGGGTCGTACAGCTTTCACCCACCATCCCGCCGGCGCAGATGATCCGCGCCGTGCGCCACATCCTCTCGCAGCGCCTGTTCGATCATGATACCCGCCTGGTGCTGGAAAACCCCTCCGGTGATTTTTGGGCGCCCGGTTACCTGGTAATCAGCGGCAGCCAGATGCCCACCCCGGACCTGGTGCGCATGTTCGTCACCCAGACCCGCCGGCAGCAAGGTTTGCAAATTGATTAACTTACGGAGATTGGAATGCCCCCGACCCTCTATTTGATTGACGGGCACGCCCTGGCTTACCGCACCTATTTTGCTCTCACCACCGGCGGCAGCGATAGCTTCCGCACCCGGGCCGGTGAGCCAACGGCGGGTATTTTTGGCTTTGCCAGTGTTCTGCTGCGCCTGCTGGAACAGGAGCGGCCCGAATATTTGGCGGTCGCCTTTGATACCGGCAAAACATTCCGCGATGATCTGTTCCCGGAATACAAAGCCACCCGCGCCAAGATGCCCGATGAGCTGCGCCAGCAGATTGAGCGTATCCGCCAGATGGTGGACACCTTCCCCTTCCCCCGCCTGGAGATGGAGGGATTTGAAGCGGATGATGTGCTGGGCAGCATGGCCTTTCACGCAGTGGAGCGCGGCCTGGGCGTCAAGATCATCACCGGTGACCGCGACCTGCTGCAACTGGTCGGCGAGCGGGTTATCGTAAACCTGGCGGGTAACAAACTCTCCGAAGCCAAAGATTACACTCCCCCGGACGTGCTGGCTTACCTCGGTGTACGCCCGGAGCAGGTGGTGGATTATAAAGCCCTGGTCGGTGACACCTCAGATAATATCCCCGGGGTGATGGGCGTGGGCGAAAAGACCGCCACCTCCCTGCTGGGGCAGTACAACACGCTGGATGAAATTTACGCCCACCTGGAAGAGATCCCCAACCGGGTGCGCACCAGGCTGGAGGCAGGCCGGGAATCGGCTTACCTTTCCCGCCAACTGGCCCAGATTCGCACCGATTTGCAGTTGACCCTCGACCTGGAGCAAGCCCGCACCGATCACCTGGATTTTGAGGCCGTGACCGAGTTGTTTCGTGAACTGGAATTCCGTACCCTGAGCAACCGGCTGCACACCCTGCAACGGGCCTACAATCCGCCCCTTGCCGGGGAGGAAAACCGGGCTGCCGGGCAGCAGCTCTCGCTCTTTGGCGAACCCGTCACCCGCCTGGGAGAAGCCCCGGCGTTGGACATTCAGACCCACATCATCCAAACCGAGGCAGAGCTAACCGCCCTCTGCCAGAAGCTGGCGGCTGCCCCGGAGATCGCCCTCGATACCGAGACCACCGCCACCGACCCGCTGCGGGCAGCCCTGGTGGGCATCTCCCTGGCTATCCAACCCGGCGAAGGCTATTACATCCCCGTGGGGCACACCACCGAAGGGCCGCAATTGCCGCTGGCTGCGGTGCTGAAGGCCCTGCGCCCGGCCCTCACTGATCCCAACATTTCCAAGATCGGCCACAACCTGAAGTATGATTACCTGGTGCTCAGCCAACATGGCCTGGAGATCAGCCCGCTCAGCTTTGATACCATGCTGGCGGAATGGGTGATGGATCCCGGCTCCCGCCGCCTGGGGTTGAAAAATATGGCAGAGGCCTACCTGGATGTGCAGATGACGCACATTGAAGACCTGATCGGCAAGGGCAAAAGCCAAATCACCATGGCCCAGGTGGAAATTGCCCCGGTTGCCGCCTATGCCGCGGCGGATGCAGAAACCACCCTGCGCCTGAAGGCTTACCTGCAGCCCGGCCTGGAGAAGGCCAACGCCACCGCCATCTTCCATGATATCGAAATGCCGCTCGTTCCAGTGCTGGCCCAGATGGAACAGGCGGGCATCGGCCTGGATGTACCCTTTTTTGAGAAAATGGGCGAGGAATTGCGCCAGCGGATGGGAGAAATTGAAGGTCAAATTGCCGGCATGGTGGGGTATCCCTTTAACCTCAACTCCACCCAGCAGCTTTCGGATGTGCTGTTCAAAACCCTGCACCTGGCGCCGCCCGACCGCGGCCGCAAGACGGCCAGCGGGCATTTTTCGACCTCTGCGGATGTATTGGAGGAATTGCGCGGGCAGCATCCCGTGGTGGATTTAATCCTCGAATACCGCGAGCTTTCCAAGTTGAAATCCACCTATGTGGATGCCTTGCCGCTGCAAATCAACCCCCGCACCGGTCGGGTGCACACTTCCTTCAGCCAGACCGGCGCGGTGACCGGGCGATTATCCTCCTCCGACCCCAACTTGCAGAACATCCCCGCCCGCACAGAGCTGGGCCGCAAGGTACGCAATGGCTTCGTGGCGGATGCAGGCAACCTGCTGCTGGCAGTGGATTACTCGCAGATTGAATTGCGGATTGTGGCTGCCATGTCCGGCGATGAAGCCATGATCGCCGCCTTCCTGGCCGGGCAGGATATCCACGCCACCACTGCCGCCGCGGTTTATAATGTACCCCTGGAAGAGGTAACCAAGGATATGCGCCGCCACGCCAAGGCGATCAATTTTGGCCTGATCTACGGCATGAGTCCCTTTGGCCTCAGCCGTTCCACCGAATTGACCCTGGCCGAGGCAGAGAATTTCGTCAAGGCTTACTTCTTGCAGTTCCCGGGCGTCAAACGCTACCTGGATGGCATTCGCCGCCAGGCAGCCGAGTTGGGTTATGTGGAAACACTGCTGGGCCGGCGCCGCCTCTTCCCCAACCTCAAGAATCTCTCCAACCCGGCTTTGCGCAACCGTGAAGAGCGCGAGGCCATCAACGCCCCGGTGCAGGGGACGGCGGCGGATATCATGAAGCTGGCGATGATCCACCTGCCGCCAGAATTGGAAAAGCACGGCCTGGCCGCCCGCCTGATGCTGCAAGTGCACGATGAATTGGTACTTGAAGTTCCCCGTGCCGAGCTGCTGCCCACCGCCCGCCTGGTGCAAGCAGTGATGGACTCGGCTTATTCGTTAAACGTGCCGCTGCAAACAGAAGCCCGCTGGGGGCAAAACTGGGGCAATTTGCGCCCGCTAAAAGAATTTATTGCGTAACCTACAGGTGAATGTATGACTGGAAATCACGAAGCCTTTCAAAAAGCAATGAGCGCCGGCATCTCCGCCGCCTGGGATCAGACCTGGGAGCAGGCCGCCGGGTTTTACCGACAGGCCCTTGAAGAATTCCCTCACCATCCGCAAGCCCTGGTCAGCCTGGGGCTGGCCCTGCTGGAGATGAAGGATTTTGAGGGTGCGCTGGATACCTACCAACAGGCTGCCGAAGCCACGCCCACCGACCCGGTTCCAGCGGAAAAGCTGGCCTTCTTATATGAGCGCCAGGGTCGGCTGCGGGAGGCCATTGCCGCCTCCCTACGGGCGGCTGAATTGTATTTGAAAGGCCGGGATGCCGATAAGGCTATTGAAAACTGGATTCATGTCCTCTCCTTGCAGCCGGAAAACCTGACCATCCGCACCCGCCTGGCGATGGTATATGAAAGGCTGGGGCGGCGCAAAGAGGCGGTGGCGGAATACCTGGCTGCAGCCAGCCTGCTGCAACACTCTGGGGATGTGGCGAAGGCCATGCAATTGGGGGAATACTCCCTCCAGCTTTTACCGGGCAGCCCGGAAGCCCAGCAAGCCCTGAGTATGCTGCGCACCAATCAACCCCTGCCCAAGCCCGCCCGCCCGAAGGGCGGCACCGGTCCGGTGCGCATGGCCAAGGTGCACCAGTTGGAAGCCCCACCGGAGACGGTCATCCAGACACTCGATCCGATTGCCGAAACCCGCCAGCGGGCCATGGTTCGCCTGGCCGCCCTGTTGTTCGACCAGGCCGAGGAGTCCGAGGTGCAGACCCGCCAGGCGCCGCAACGCGGCGTGAATGCCCTGGCGAACGCCCAAAGCAGCGGTCTGCGCGGGGAAGTGGACCGCACGCGCATCCTGCTTCACCTGGGGCAGGCCATTGATTCGCAAACCCGGGGGGAAGATGCCCAGGCAGCGGAGGAATTGGAACGCACGGTGGAACTGGGCCTGACGGATGTGGCCGCTTACTTTGATCTGGGGTTACTGCTGGCCGGCCGCAGCCTGGCCAAGGCGCTCAGCTACCTCAGCGATTCGGTGCGCCACCCGGATTTCGCCCTGGCATCCCATTTGCTGATCGCAGGCATCCACCGCTCCCACGAGAACCTGCTGGAAGCGGGCACCTCTTACTTGCAGGCCTTGCGCCTGGCAGATATGGAAACCGTTCCCCCGGAGCAAGCCGATGAGCTTTCCGGCCTTTATGACCCCATCATCGAATCCCAGCGCATGACCACCGACCCCAAAAAACAGCAGGAGCTGTGCGACAGCGTGGAGAGCCAGTTGGTGCGGGCGGATTACCGCGAGTATCTGCGCCTGGCCCGCAAGCAAATTCCCGGCCAGGCAATGGGGTCGCTGCCCGTCCCGCTGGCAGAAATGCTGCTGGATACGCACTCCAGCCAGGTGGTGGAATCGCTGGCTTACATCCGCCAGTTGGCAGCCCAAGGCAATGTGGCATCCGCCATGGAAGAGGCCTACCATGGCCTGCAATTTGCACCCACCTACCTGCCGCTGCATATTCTGATCGGCGAGTTGTTGCTGCAGGAAGGCCGCATCCGCGAGGTGGTGGATAAGTTCATGCTGGTCGCCGGCTTGTATTCATTGCGGGGAGAAATCACCCAGGCAGTTCGCTTGTTGACCCGCCTGATCCAGATCGCACCGATGGATTTGGATGTCCGCCGCCGCCTGATTGACCTGCTCACCGACCAGGGACGGGTAGAGGAAGCCATTTTGGAATATATGAACCTGGCCGATATTTACAATCAACTGGCAGAGATGGAAATGGCCCGCCAGACCTATGCGGCTGCCCTCAAGTTATCTCAGCAGCTGCACCCCAACCGCACCTGGAGCATCAAGATCCTGACCCGCATGGCAGATATTGACCTGCAACGGCTGGACCTGCGCCAGGCGATGCGGGTGTTGGAACAAATCCGCACCCTGGAGCCGGAAGATTTGGAAGCCCGCCGCCAGTTGGTGGATTTGAATTACCGCCTGGGACAGGATCAAAACGCCCTGGCCGAGGCCGATGCCTACGTGGCCCTGGTGGAAGGGGCGGGCAAGCGCATGCTGGCGATTGAATTCCTGCTCGGGTTGATTGAAGAGCACCCCACCCGGCTGGAGTTCCGCAAGCGGCTATCGGATGTATACATCCGTAACCGCCAGGTGGCGGAGGCAGTGGAGCAGTTGGATTTGATTGCCGATGCCTTTGTAGCCGCCGGTAACCGGGGCGCAGCCATCAGCATCGTGCAGGCCATCATCGCCCTCAACCCGCCGAATGTGGCGCAGTATTACGAAGTGCTCAACCGCATGCGCAACAACGAGTTTTAACCGCCAATCCAGTTGTACCCTCTCACACGCATCTGTAACACAAGCTTCAGCTTGTG
>CALESS010000530.1 GCA_937907495.1 uncultured Anaerolineaceae bacterium | reverse complement strand
GGGGTATGGCGGGGTTAGATCGCCTTGCCGAACCAGATGCCCAGCCCCACTGCACCCAGGCCGAGGATGGAGCTGCCAAACAGGTGAAACAAGCCGGGAAGAATTTCGCCTTTGAGAATCAACTCCACACTCTCATAGGTGTACGTGGAGAAAGTGGTAAAGGCGCCGAGGAAGCCGACCGCAATCAGGAGCCGCCAGCGCGGATCCAGCGCAAAGCGCTCCAGGGTCAACGTCATGAAGAGTCCCAACAGGAAACTGCCGCTCAGGTTGATGATAAATGTACCATAGGGAATACTGGCGCCCAGCTTTTGACTTAACCAATCCCCCATCCAGTAGCGGGCGTTGGCGCCCAGCACCGCCCCGGCAGAAATCAACAGGATTTTTTCCATCCGCTGTCCGTTCCATGCTTTCTTCAGTGATCTCAGCCAGCAAAACTTCTGCCCCGCAGGTTCAGGCAGAAGGATTTGTTATCCAGCCGGGGAGATTATACCGCATTCCGGGTTCCGGCTTGCAAAGGTTCAGGCCTTCCCGGCCTGAATATTGCAACCTTCACTACAAACCCTGTGTGGAGGCACCCGATGAAACGCTCTTTTCGCTGGCTGATTCTATTGATCTTCCTTATTTCCACGGCCTGTACCCCCCAGATGCGGGATGATCTTGCCACCCTGGCTGCCCAGGCCGGGCAGACGGCTGTTGCAAGCGGCAAGGATTTTGCCGCCACCCAGGCCCAGATGCTGGAGGAGACGGCCAGCGCCCGCGTGGCGACCGAAGTGGCCAAAAAGCTCAAGAGCCGCTGGCTGATCGGCCTTGACCCGGGACACGGCTGGGGCGGAGATAGCGGTGCCACCGCTGCCGGTTACCTGGAAAAAGACATCAACTTGGCGGTGGCGGTCAAAGTGCGGGGTCTGCTGGAGGCGGAGGGCTACCGGGTGGTGCTGACGCGCGAGTCGGACGAGATCAACTACGGCCTCGAACAGGCAGCCCGGGTGGTAAACGAGGCCGGGGCCGACCTGGTGATCTCGATCCACAGCAACGCCGGCGGCGGAACGGGAACCGAGGCCTGTTATACCTACGGTAAAAAGACGGATGGGAAAAGCCTGCAGCTTGCCGCCTTGCTCACAGAGCAGGTCAGCAGCCAGTTGGACCTGGTCAATCGCGGCATCTACCTGGAGAACGACCTCGGGCGCTGCGCCCGCGGCGGATCACAGCTCTACATCCATGATATGAACGCCCCCGCCGCCCTGATCGAGATGGCCTTTCTGGATACGGACGCCGACCGCGAGCTTCTCCTCAACCAGCAGGATGTGTTCGCCCAGGCCATTGCCAGCGCCATCATGGCCTATCTGGGCGGTTAAGACCCGGCGCGCTATTTGTTTTTCCCGGCCTCCAGCACAGCTTTCACCGGCTTGAAATTTAATTTCGTACTCCGCCGCAGCCCCTCTTCACCCCACCGCTCAAAGATGGCCTGGAGCACATCCGGGATGCGCGGATCGCTGGCCCCAAATGGTAAATCCAGGCCGGATTTCCGCCGCAGCTCACCAAAGGATCGCTCGAAAGCGGCGCGGGCCACGATTGAAGCCGCCGCCACCGCCAGATCGCTTTCTGCATGGGGTCGCTCTTCTAACACCACCGGGCAGTTCGCCGCCGCCAGCGCCTGTTGGATGGGCCGCTTGTGGCTGAATTGGTCGGAGAGGGCAGTCGTCACCCCTGTGCGGGCATATAAACGTTGGATGACCTGCGCGTGCCCCCAACCCAGCAATAAATCCAGGTTCCCCATCTCCACATAGCGCTGGTTGAATTCCAGTGGAGCCAACACCAGTACTTCCAGTGGGCAGCGATTCTCCAGCCAGGCCGCTATCTCGTGGCGCAACGCAAAGGTGATAAACGCTATCGGTGGGTGAGATATTATACTGGTGAAGAATGGAGCAATACTAAATTGGACGAGTATGGTGAGATATTCGCGTGGGCAGAATTGCCACCTTATCCATAAATTCTATTGTTTTTATTGACAAATCTACTAAAGCTGTGTAGTATTGCGCCTAGCACAAGCTATGACGAGCTTGTGCTAAACGACTAACCCAACACTGATTGAATGAGAATCAAGATGAGCGATATTGATAGTAACATGATTACAAAGAAATGCAAACAATGCAGTGAAGAAAAGCTGATTACGGAATATCATAGAGATAAAACTCGTAAAGATGGTTACAAAGCACAGTGTAAGAAATGTAT
>CALESS010000529.1 GCA_937907495.1 uncultured Anaerolineaceae bacterium | reverse complement strand
ATCTTATCCGGAATGGCTCCGTGTTTCTCCTGCAATGATCGGATGGTGCAAATTCACCGCCCGGAAACCAGCCAGACCTGGAGCTGGGAGGATTTACGCCGCTACGGAATCGAGTATTACAAATGAATCTGAATCCGATCCTTTCCCTGTTAATCTTTCCGGGCGGTTTGTTCCTGCTTTTTAGCGGTCTGGCTTATGAATGGGCAGACCGTAAGCTGGTGGCACGCTTTCAGAATCGGTTGGGGCCGCGCTGGTTTCAACCCCTGGCAGATGTGGTGAAACTGCTATCCAAGGAAGAAGTTGTTCCGCATGGCGTGCAGAAAGCTCTTTTCTTTGGTTTGCCCGTGGCTGCCCTGGCGGCAGCCCTCACGGCGGCCCTCTACGTGCCGATGGCTGGCCTGCAACCTGCTTATAGTTTCCGCGGAGATTTGATCGTCACGATTTATATGCTCGGATTAATGACCCTGTGCCTGGGATTGGCCGGTGCCAATACCCCCAGCCGCTTTGCCATCATTGGTGCCACCCGCACACTGACGCAGCTATTCTCCTATGAAGCGCCCTTCCTGCTTGCGCTGCTCGGTCCGGCGATTGTGGCCCAAACCTGGCAGATTGGGGCGATCAACACCTATGCGGGGGAACAGGTCTGGCTGATCCTGACCCAGCCGATTGGTTTCCTGGTGGCGCTGGTGGGCCTGATGGGCAAGCTGGAACTGCCGCCCTTTGATGCGCCCGAAGCGGAGACTGAAATCGTCTCCGGCGCGTTGACGGAATACAGCGGGCGCGGCCTGGCGCTCTTCCGCCTGGGCAAAAATGTGGAGTTGGTGATCGGTCTGACGCTGGTTTCCGCCTTCTACCTGGGCGGCCTGGGCAATCCGCTGGAATTCTTGCTGAAAACCGCTGCCCTGCTGCTGGTGATGGCGGGGCTGCAATCCCTGTTTGCCCGCCTGCGGATTGACCAGACGGTGGGCCTTTGGTGGCGGCTGGGGGCCCTGGGCGCCCTGCTGCAATTACTGGTTTTGATTATTTTACAGTCTGTGAGGTGAGAAAATGCCAAGTGGTTCAATGATTGGAGATATTCTCAGATCCTTGTTCAAAAAGCCGGCCACAGAGCGTTACCCGACCGAGCGCCGGGCAACCCCTGACCGCCTGCGTGGAAAGCTGGTCTACGACCCAACCCTGTGCACCGGCTGCCAGTTGTGCGTTAAGGATTGTCCATCCGATGCGATTGAGATCATCACGGTGGATAAGGCCAACAAACGCTATGTGATGCGCTATCATATTGACCGCTGTTGCTTCTGTGAGCAATGTGTAGTAAATTGCCGATTTAAGTGCCTGGATATGTCAAACGCTGAGTGGGAATTGGCCACCACCAGCAGGGATCCTTTGGTGGTGTATTATGGCAGAGAAGAAGACATCCGTACCCTGTTGGCTGAAGAAAACAGCAAGGTCATTAGCGCTTCCACTTCAGAGATCTGACCGGGCGGAGGATGCGCCGCGCATTATTCTGCTGGGGGTCGGGAATGAATTGCATGGGGATGATGCCGCCGGGATGGAAGTTGTCCGGCGGTTAAGGCTTTGCCTTGCCAGCCAGCCGAACATATTGTTGGTGGAGGGTGGGGCTGCCCCGGAGAATTTCAGCGGCCAACTGCGCCGCTTTCAGCCAGATTGGCTGATTGTGTTGGATATCGGTGAGCTGGGCGCGGCGCCCGGAACCATTGACTGGCTGGAGATGGAGCAAATCCAGGGGGTTACGGCAGTCACTCATGGGCTGCCCGTTTCGATGTTGGCCAGGTATCTCAGCGAAGAAACAGGCTGCCGTGTGGGAGCGGTATTGATCCAGCCGGCCTCGCTGGAATTTGAAGCACTCTTGAGCCCGGCGGTCAGCGCGGGGGTGGAGGAGGTGGTGGCAGGGCTTGCCAGCCTGTTATGAGCGGGCGGATGTTCTGTGGGAAAAGGGACATGGCAGTCAGCGAGACAGATTTTTCCAGGGGGAGCCAACCATCATCCACTGTTGTTGTTGTACTTCAATCCGGGTATGCGCACCATTCATATGGAGCCGAACGATTACCCCGGCGGGTTGGAAATTGACAGGGCGGCCCTCTGGCCGCTTTTGTGTTTCAAAGCGGCCTTTACACCTCCCTCTGAAAAAGCTACAATACCTAAAAAATTATTACAGGCAAATATGGATCAGACAGGTGATTTAATCTCCGCAATTGAAACCGGGCATAGCGAAAGGGTGGCAGATCTGCTGCAAGCCAACCCGGAGTTGAGCCATGCACGTCACACCACGGGGGTATCCGTGATCTTGTGGGCGCTCTATCATGGTCAGCCAGAGATTGCAAACCGCCTGGCTGCAAGCCGGCCTGACCTGGATATCTTTGAGGCGGCAGCGTTGGGCCGGGTGGAGCGCCTGGATGATTTACTGCAGAAGGACCCTCAAACCGCCAACGCGTGGTCGCCGGATGGGTTTCAACCGCTGGGGTTGGCCTGCTTTTTCCGGCAGCCGGAAGCCGCACACCTGTTGCTGGAGTGGGGTGCCGAGGTGAATACACCCTCCCGGAATGGTGCGAGGGTGCTGCCGTTGCACTCGGCGGCAGCTTCCGGACAGGTGGAAATTGTCCGCTGGCTGCTGCACAAAGGGGCGGCGGTTAATGAGCGTCAGGCAGGGGGCTTCACGGCTCTTCATTCAGCAGCTCAAAATGATCAGCCAGAGTTGGTGGATTTACTGCTGGTCTACGGAGCGGATCCCGGCTTACTTTCGCTGGAAGGCAAATCTCCGCTAGATCTCGCAGCTCCAGGAGGGCAAGCCGCGGTGGTGGATCATCTACTGGGCGCCGCGTTTCGCGGCAGGGTGATCCTGCAGGCCTATGATGCGGCCTGGCCGGCGATGTTTCGTGCCGAATCGGCCGTTTTATTACCGATTTTCGAGCCCCTTTTAGGCGCCATCTATCACATCGGCAGCACCAGTGTGCCAGGGCTGATTGCCAAACCGACGATTGACATCCTGATTGAAGTTAAAGCGTTGGAGCAGGTAGACAACCTGAATGAAGCCATGGCTGAGCAGGGTTATGAAGCCAGGGGGGAAAACGGCATTCCCGGGCGGCGCTTGTTTGGGCGGACGGAAGAGGGCTTGCATCGAACCCATGTGCATGTTTTTCAGGCCGGGAACCCGGAGATCGGGCGCCACATGGCCTTTCGCGATTACCTTCGCCGCCACCCGGAAGCTGCGGTTGCCTACGGCGAATTGAAAGAACAACTGGCCTTGCGCTTCATGCTGGATCGGGAAAGTTATACCGATGGCAAAGAAGAATTTGTGCGCGAAATTGACCGCCGGGCGGCGGAAGAAAGGACAAAGATATGACCCAGGAAAAAATGGTGGAAGTGACTTGCCCCAAATGTCAGAATGAGCAAGAAGTGAAGGTGTATGATTCGCTGAACGTCACTCTTAACCCGGCGGAGAAAGTCACCCTCTTCGAGGGAAAAATCAACGTATTTGAATGTGAGGTTTGTGGTCACAAGGCATTGCTGGCCGTTCCCTTCCTGTATCACGATGTGGAGCGGGGCTTTTGTATCTATTACTTCCCGGCAGAATATGTGGAAGAGGATGAATTCATCCGCCACTGGGTGACGGCGGAAGGAAAATTGCGCCTCCCGCAAGTGCAAGCCGGCCAGATTCCGGGTTATATGGCGGATGCCCAGATTGTCTTCAGTATGCAGGAATTGTTGAATTATGTGGTTTTTCGCGAACGGGTGATTGACCTTCATCGGGAGGATACCGAATGATTGACCCCTGCCTGCCGCTCATTGACCTGCACCGCCACCTGGATGGGGCTGTGCGCATGCAAACCATCCTGGAGCTTGGCATCCAGCACAATTTGCCTTTGCCCGCCTGGGATGTGGAAAGTTTGCGGCCGCATGTACAGGTCACCACCCCCCAACCCGGAGTAATGGCCTTCCTGGAGAAATTCCAATGGATGACGGGTGTGCTGGTGGATGAGCAGGCTTGCTGGCGAATTGCCTATGAGAATGTGGAAGATGCCCGGCGGGAAGGGATTGACTACGTAGAGCTGCGTTTCAGCCCCTATTTCATGTCCCTGGCGCACAACCTGCACCCAGAGGCGGTGACTGCCGCCGTGGTGGATGGAGCCTTCGCCGGGCAGCGGGATTTTGACGTGCAGGTAAACCTGATTGGTATCATCAGCCGAACCTACGGCGTGGAAGCGGGATGGAAAGAACTGGCAGCCCTTTTAACCCAGCGGGAAGCCCTCTGCGCCCTCGATTTGGCCGGAGACGAAGCCAGGTGGCCGGCGGCGTTGTTTATGGAGCACTTCCGGCGCGCCCGGGAGGAAGGCTGGCATGTCACCGTTCATGCGGGGGAATCAGCCGGGGCGGAAAGCATCTGGCAGGCCGTGGATATCCTGGGCGCGGAGCGCCTGGGTCACGCGGTGCGGGCTCCGGAAGATGAAAGGTTGATGGCCGTGCTGGCAGAACGCGGCATTGCCGTGGAATCCAACCTGACCAGCAACGTGCAAACCTCCACCGTGGCCGATTACGCAGAACATCCCATGCGCCTGTTTTTGGAGCGCGGCATCCGGGCTACCATCAACACGGATGATCCCGGAATCAGCGGGATTGACCTGGCTTATGAGTACCAGGTGGCAGCTCCCGCCGCCGGTCTGACGCGTGAGCAAATCCGGCAGGCACAGCAGAATGCCTTGCAGGCGGCTTTCCTCACGGAGGAGGAGAAAAACCAACTGGGTGAGAAAAAGCAGGCTGCCGGAGCAAAAAGTGAATCTGTGGATTGATTCATGGGTTAAACCTTGTCAGTCTGCGGGGGGTTTGGTATAATCTCGTCGCTTGAATGGCTGCTTAATAAAAAATAAGCTGCCGACGTAGCTCAAACGGCAGAGCAACCGCCTTGTAAGTGGTAGGTTATGGGTTCGATTCCCATCGTCG
>CALESS010000528.1 GCA_937907495.1 uncultured Anaerolineaceae bacterium | reverse complement strand
TAATGGAAAAATTATACCATGAGGTGCCGGCCGTATAAGCCCAGCTTGACTCCCGGATGCTGAGAATTAACAAATTATTGATACTTCGGCTGGCTCGTTATCCCACATCGGCTGCTTACCCCTGCTGTGTCGGGCCTGAATGCGCCCTTGATCTAGCGAAACCCGGGCGCGCACTACCGTCAATTCAACGGCAGGCTGAAGCAGATGCGGGTGCCTTTACCAGAGACGGTATCCACCCAGATGCGCCCCCCGTGGGCCTCCACGATCGCCCGCGCCAGGAACAACCCCAGCCCCGCACCCTTATGCTGGCGGGCCATCTCCGGGGCTCGGTAGAAGCGGTCAAAGATGTGGGGGATATCTTCAGCGGCAATGCCCGGGCCCTGGTCATCCACGCAGATGACGACCGCATCCGGGTGAACCGAACCGGAGATGCGGATTTCGCCCTGCGGGGAGTATTTCAAAGCATTGGAGACCAGGTTGGAGAGCACCTGGCCCAGGCGGGTTTCATCCGCCAGCAGAATGGGGAAATCAGCCGGGAAATCCGCCACCAGGTTGTGTTGAGTGGATTGCGTTTGGAACCGCTCCACCATGTGATGTGCCAGAACGGGCAAATTCACATCGGACCGTTTGATCATCAGCCCGCCCGCCTGCAATCTTGAAGCATCCAGCAGGTTTTCGATCAAACCGGTCAGGTTGTCAGCTTCTTCTTCAATCACCATTAAGGAATCCTCGATGATGGCGGGATCCCAGTTGGCATCCTCGCGGCGCAGCGTGCTGACATAGCCCTTAATCAGGGCTACCGGCGTTTTCAGCTCGTGGCTGATGATTGAAATAAAGGTGCTTTTCAACTCCTCTGCCTGGCGAAAGCGTGAAATATCCCGCACTGTGGCGATAACATTTAACAACTGCCCGCCCTCTGAGAGGAGAGGAGAATAGGTGATGCCCACCGGTAAAGGCGCAGATTCCTGGGAGCGGAACAAATCCCCTTCCACATAGAGATGGGCATGGGCGGTCAATGGCCAACCGCCCGCCGCGGCCTGCTCCAGGGTCAAGCCTTGAGGCGGGTGAACCCAGCGGATGACCTGGTCGTGGGCAAGGTTTTGAATATTCGACCGATCCAAATTCAACAGGCGGATGAAGCTCGGGTTGCAGCGGTCAATGCGGAAATCAGAGCCCAGGATGAGAATCCCATCTCCGGTGGAATCAAGCAGCGCATCCAGGTGGGCTTTCTGGCTGGCAAGCTGACTGTAGAACTGCGCATTTTGCACCGCAATAGCCGCCTGGTTGGCAAAACTGGAGAGGATGGCCCGGTCATCGGCGGTGAAAATTCCCGGGTAGCCGCGGAAAATAAAAATCAGTCCCACCACCTGGTTCCGGGCAATCAGGGGCAAAGCCACCCCGGTCAAAAGTCCCAGGCCGCTCAGGGTGATCATTTGCGAAAGCAGGCGATTGATTTCAGGCAATTCAGCGGGGTTGGGGTCCGCCGGGATGCGGGCGATATCATTCAGGTAGGGTTCAATCAGGCGGGTGAATACGGGTGGCAAACCCTGGTTAGCCACCACCTTCCAGCCCTCCGCATCTGAATGCAAGGTGATTAAACCCGCCTGCCCGGCCAGAATTTCGATTGCAATATCCAGAATCCTGGCAAGTAGTTTCTCCTGATCCAACTCCTGGGTCAGGGCGCGGGAAATTTCAAGGAGATAATCGCGCTGGCGAACGCGTGAATCCGGAAGCATCTTAAAGATTAGAGACTCCGTTCTGCCCGGGTAATGGCATCTTCAAACATTTGCAGGCCCTCATCCACCTGGGATTGCGTGATGCAAAGGGGTGGAGAAATTCGGATGGTGTTTTTACCGCAGCCCAGCGTGAGCAGACCGTTCTCAAATGCGTTATCCACCACGGCATCCCGCAAAGCGGGGGCCGGCTCGCGGGTATTCTTGCTCTTCACAAACTCTACCCCAATCATCAGGCCCAGGCCGCGCACTTCGCCCAGGCTGGGGTGGCGGGTCTGGATCTCTTGTAGGGCATCCAACGTATATTGGCCCACTTTCGCGGCATTTTCCATATACGCCTCTTCCACCAATTGCAAGGTAGCCAGGGCAGCCGCACAGGCCATCGGGTTGCCGCCGTAGGTGTTGCCATGTGAGCCCTTTGGCCAGGTGACAATGCTCTTGCGGGCAATCATCGCCCCCAAGGGAAACCCGCTGGCAATACCCTTGGCGGTGCAAACGATATCCGGCTCCCCCCCAAAATGTTCAATGGACCACCACTTACCGGTGCGTCCCACCCCTGCCTGCACTTCATCAACAATCAAGAGAATGCCATGCTGATCGCACAGGCGGCGCAGCGCCGGGAAGAAACCGGGCGGGGGCACCACGTAACCGCCCTCCCCCTGGATGGGTTCCACCAGGATGCCAGCCACCTCCTCCGCAGGGATGATTTTCGCCAGGATGGATTCTTCAATATAGCGCACCACGGTTTCGCCATAATCTTCACCGGGCTGGCTCAGCAGGGTGGGCCGGTAAGGGTAAGGGAAGGGAGCGTGAACCACCCCATTCATCAACGGGCCAAATCCTTTGTGATACCCCGCTTTACTGGCGGTGAAGGTGACGGCGCCCATCGTTCGACCATGGAATCCACCTAAAAAGCCAATGAATTGGCTGCGTTTGGTGTGGTAACGAGCCAGCTTGATGGCAGCTTCAACTGCTTCCGTGCCAGAGTTGGTCATAAAAGAAACAGCCGGTTCATCAAAAGGAGCGATCCGATTGAGAAATTCGCCCAGTTCCACCCAGCCAGCGTGATAAAAATCGGAAGAAATGTGGATGAATTTTGCAGCCTGCTCTTGAATGGCTTTCACGACCCGAGGATGGCTGTGGCCCGTGGAGTTGACCGCAATGCCGGCCGCAAAATCCAAAAAGCGGTTGCCATCCACATCCCACACTTCCACCCCTTTGCCATGATCCATGACGAAAGGATAACCGCGTGGGTAAGAAGGGCTGATGACCTGTTGATCACGCTCGATGACCGCTTTTGCGATTGGGCCTGGTAAGTTGAGTGACTGCATACATTCCTCCGGAGAATAAAGTCTGGCAGACCACCTGAAAGCGGCTGATCTGCAACAACGTTCAATATTTGCATGGATATATAAAGCCGGGCAACATTAAGATTATAACATTGCCCGGCTGCTCTTTATAATGGAGGGAATTCACTCTTCTGGATGTACGTTTGACACTTCAAGAGACCATTGATTGCGCCAGCACCAGCGCCCCCATCAGCCCGGCATCATCTCCCAGCGAGGCCGTCGTGATTACCAGGTCTTGCAAGTACATATCGGAAAGTATGTGCGATTTAAGGGAAGCGTGCAGCGGTTCAAAGAAGACCGGCCCGCTCTGGGTCACCCCTCCGCCCAGGATGACGATGGTGGGGTTGAAAATATGCAAGTAATTGGCGATGGCTGCACCCATATAATGCCCGGCCCGCTGCAAGGCTTCGATGCACAGCGCATCTCCGGCAGCAGCAGCCTCAGCCACCTGGCGGGTGCTGACGGGTGCTCCCCCTGGCAGGCTGGAAGTGCGCCCCAGCCCCAACTGTTCGTTGACGTAATTGGCAATCCCCGTCCCAGAGGAGATCGCTTCCAGGTGGCCGCGTTGGCCGCAGCCACACATCGGACCGCCATCCATGATGGTAACATGACCCAGTTCGGCAGCCAGACCCCGCTGACCGAGCAGCAAGTGATCATCCGAGATCACACCGCCGCCAATGCCCGTGCTGATGGTAAAGTACAGCAGGTCGTGGTGCCCCTGTCCCGCGCCAAACCGCCATTCCCCCAGGGCGGCCAGGTTGGCATCGTTGCCCAGGGCTACCGGAACCTGAAATTGATCTTGCAGGATTTGCCGCAACGGCAGGTTTTTCCAGGCGGGAATATTCGGCGCCTTGTAAATGACCCCGGTTTTCGCATCCAGTGGGCCAGGTGCTGCTGCCCCAATTCCCCGCACGGTGTAGCCCTCCCCGGGCCAGAGATCGGTAATCAACGCGATCAGGCGTTCCACCGCGTTCTCTTTTCCCCGGGTGGTGATTTTCTTCGTCAAAATGGGTTGAGCAGAATCAACCGGATATAGGCCAGCCCGCAGTTGGGTTCCCCCAATATCAATGGCAACATAGACATCCATGCGGGGGATTATAGCATGAATAGGTCTTTTTACGTTGACGAAGGCGCAAAACCTTGCTATATTTCAGGCAATGAAACCAAAGCGTTCTCACTGGTATCACCGTGTCTGGCAGGTCATCCGCCGGGATTTAGGCTGGTTGATGCCCGGCGTGGGGGTCAAGCGTTGGCTGCTGCTGATCCTCGCGGGAACGACGATGCTGGGTGTCGGGCTGGCGTTTGTGCTGCTGGATGTCTACCGTACCGCTCCCGAAACCTGGTGGCTGCCCATCCTCTCCATCCTCGCCTTGCGCTTCCTCGATCGCACCCTCCGGGCGTTGATCTTTGGCAGCATCGGTGTCGGGTTGATCGCAGTCGGCATCTGGGGCCTAAACCGCACCCTGATGCGTCCTTTCGTCCGCAAGGGGGAAGGCGTGCTGGATGCCGTGACCGCCTTTCGCCGCAAAGACCGCGGCCCGCATATCGTGGTCATCGGTGGCGGCAATGGTCTTTCCACCCTGCTGCGCGGCATGAAATACTTCTCCAACAACCTGACGGCGATCGTCACCGTAGCGGATGATGGCGGCTCTTCCGGGGAACTGCGGCGCAACCTGGGTGTACTCCCGCCGGGAGATATCCGTAACTGCCTGACGGCCCTCTCCAATGATGAAACCCTGCTGACGCAATTGTTTCAATATCGCTTTGGCAGCGGAACCGGACTGGAAGGCCACTCGTTGGGGAATTTGTTCATCACTGCCCTGGCAGAAATCACCGGCAGTTTTGAAGAAGCCGTAATTGAATCCGGGCGCGTC
>CALESS010000527.1 GCA_937907495.1 uncultured Anaerolineaceae bacterium | reverse complement strand
GACCTAACCGGGAATGGAGAGACGCATGAAAAGCGAAAAGAGCAGGAGGTTGACCTGTTTGGCAGTCATAATTTCGTTTTTTGCGCCTCCTTTCAAAAGGTTGTAGATATGATAATCCGAGATGGAGGAATGGTCAAGGAAATTGTGAGAATACTTGTAAAACGCTGCGGTGCAATGGGATGGAAGCCTGTCGCGAACATCGGCCTCTGGCTTGCCAGAGGCCGGTGAAATCCCCGGTGCAGCCAGCCTTTCCATTCGCCATTCATCCGATCTGGAAATGCCCTCCCGGGAGATTGCTCGCAGCCAGAAGATCCGATGGATCGGGGGTTGAAGGAAGCGAGCGCGGCCTCTGGATCGGTTACTCTTGCTTAAATTTCCTCTGCCATTCATAGAGCTTATTGAGGGCTTCAATGGGGGAGAGGGTGTTGATATCCAATTCCTGGAGTTCTGCCAACAGGGGGTTGGTTTCTGGAAAAAGCGCCATCTGTTGGGCTGCCTGCGGATCAATCCGCACAGCCTTTCCGGAAGAGGCTTCGAGCTGGACGAGTATTTCACTGGCACGCTGGATGACAGGCTGGGGGAGGCTGGCGAGTTGGGCAACATGAATGCCGTAAGACCGATCCGCTGCGCCCTGGATGATTTTGCGCAAGAAAACCACTTTGCCATCCGACTCGCTGACAGCGACATTGAAGTTGCGCACACCGGGCAGCAGGGTACTGAGCTGCGTCAGCTCGTGGTAATGGGTGGCGAATAATGTGCGGGCACGCAGGCGGGGATGATTGTGAATATACTCAACCACCGCCCAGGCAATGGAGACGCCATCGTAGGTGCTTGTGCCGCGGCCAATTTCGTCCAAAATCAACAGGCTGCGGCCCGTGGCGTGATGCAGGATGGTGGCAGTCTCAATCATCTCCACCATAAACGTGGATTGCCCGGCGTGAATTTCATCCTGAGCGCCGATGCGGGTGAAAATACGATCCACCAGGCCGATACGAGCGCTGCGAGCGGGAACAAACGACCCCATCTGGGCCATCAAGACGATCAGAGCCACCTGGCGCAGGAAGGTGCTTTTACCACTCATATTGGGGCCGGTGATCAGGCGGATGATTTCCCCTTCTTCGAAAATGGAATCATTGGGCACAAAACGGTCGCCAGAGAGCATGCGCTCCACCACGGGATGCCGGCCCTCATAGATTTCCAGTGTGCCATCCGGGGAGAGTTCGGGCTGAACATAGCCATACAGGGCGGCAGTTTCACTGAGGGAGGCAAGTACATCCAGCTCTGCCAGTTGGCGGGCGGTTTCCAGCAGGCGGGTACTGCTGCCGGCCAGTTGGCTGCAAACTTGTTTGAAGAGACGGACTTCCACCTCGTGGATGCGTTCTTCAGCGTTCAACACCAGGGTTTCGTATTCCTTCATCTCCGGCGTGATGTAACGCTCAGCATTGACCAGAGTCTGCTTGCGGATATATTCCGGGGGGGCCTGCTGGGTATTGCTATGGGTGATTTAAAAAAAAAAAAAAAAAACCTTGTTGAAGCCTACCTTGA
>CALESS010000526.1 GCA_937907495.1 uncultured Anaerolineaceae bacterium | reverse complement strand
GCTCTTGTTCTTCCATGGTGCGTCCGGGACGCACCCTACCCTTCCAATTCGTAGGGTGCGTTCGCGTTTGAACGCACCGTTTTGTTCTTCCACGGTGCGTCCGGGACGCACCCTACCTACCCACTACCTACCCTCTAAAACAAGCTCAACTGGGTCGGGGTGGGCGGCTCATCAGGCTCGGCGGGCGGGGATTCTCGGATGACGTGACCTTCTGGCTCCTCACCCTCCTGCCGCGGCTGCGAGAACAGCGAGAGCATATCCGGCTGGGCGGCCCGGGGGACGGGGGCAGGGGAGGCAACTTCCACCGCAAATGCCTGGTGCGATCCGCTTTCTGCCTGCTGCAAATATTCCGGCAGGCGGGCAAAGTCTTGCTCCAGGGCGGGCCGCAGCGAGGGCATGTGCAGGGCAGCCGCCGGATGGTACATCGGCACGATCAGGCGGCCGCGCACCCACAGGGCCTGCCCGTGCACCGCGCTGATCTTGGCGTTGGGCAGGTACTTGCCCATCGAATAACGGCCGAGGGTGATGATGATCTGCGGCTGGATGGTTTCAATCTGGCAATCCAGGTATTCCGCGCAGGCGGCTACTTCTGCCGGCAGCGGGTCGCGGTTGCCCGGCGGGCGGCACTTGACCACGTTGGTAATGAAGACCTGCTCCCGGTTGAGGCCGGCGCCGGTCAACAATTCATCCAGCAGCTTGCCCGCCTGGCCCACAAATGGCCGACCCTGCACGTTCTCATGGAAGCCCGGCCCCTCCCCGATCAGCAGGATGCGCGCTTCCGCCGGACCTTCGCCCGGCACAGCCAGCCGCCGGCCATACTGTAAATCACAGCGGGTACAGATATTCACCTGTTCCGCAATTTGTTGCAACATTTCCAATCGGTTCATGGCTCCTCCCCCAGCATCTCCAGGCGCAGGCGGACTGGCTCATCCTGCAATCCGCCAAGGTTCATCAGCACCGCATCTTCGTGGTTATCCCGGTAATAGCGCGGGCGGATTCCGGCGATGGTGAAACCGAATTGTTCGTACATCTGCTGGGCAGCCCGGTTGCTCTGGCGCACCTCCAGCAGGGAGGCGGTCATGCCTTCAGCGCGCGCCGCCAGCAGGCCATGGGCCAGCAGACGCCGCCCGATCCCCCGGTGGCGGAAGGCCTCATCCACCGCAATCGTGCCGATATGCGCCTCGTCCACGATGATCCAAATAACCATCATCCCCACCAGGCGGCCATCCCATTCCGCCACCCACGGGCGGGAGTTGGGGTTGGATTCCACCTCATAGCGAAAGGAGCGTTCTGGCCAGGGCAGAGAAAAGCAAGCCGCATCCAGGGCGTGGACCTGGGGCACATCGCCCACTTCCATGCGCCGGATAACCAACCGCTCACTTTCCGGGGGCCTGGCTTCGCTCATCCGGCAATATTCTCAATGGTGCGCAGGTAGAGCGGGGCGAGGGAGATGACCTCATCTGCCTGGCCGGCCTTCAGGCGCGCCCAGGCCAGCTCCGCCAGCACAGCCGGGCGGCGCATGGATTGGGCAGGGGTGGCCAGCACCACGTTGCGCCGCTTGCGGGCCAGCGTCTGGCGCTCGGAAGAGGTCAACTCGCCTGCCACCAGGGTGGGCTTGCGAATACTGGCCGTCAGGGCTTCAGCCGTGGTCACTTCGGCCTCCCCCTTGCTTTGCCAGGCGCCATCCACCACCTCATACCAGCCGACAGCCAGCTTGTTGCGCCCGGATTGCAGCACAGCCGCCAGCGGCAGGTCTTGCAGGGGTTGGCCGGCTGCCAGCACATCCAGCGAGGGAATCCCTACCACCGGCAGATGCAGGGCCAGCGCCATCCCCTTGGCCACGGCCAGGCCGATGCGCAGGCTGGTAAAGGAACCCGGCCCGAGTGCCACGCCGATCCCTTCCAGGGCGGCAGGCAGCACGGCACAGCGGCCCAGCAAACGCTGGATGGCGGGGGCGATCTCCACCGTGTGGTGATGGTGAGTTTGCCAGACCTCTTCACCCAGCACCTGCGTGCCATCGTATAGGGCCAGGCCGATCCATTGTGTGGATGTATCCAGGGCTAACAGCATCTCATCCTCCCAAAACCTGGCGGCGGAAGGCGCTGAGCAGGCTTTCGTAGCGCTTGCCGTGCGTGGTGAATTGCATGCCGCGTTGTTCCTCGGCCATGTAGTTGAGCCTGACCCACAGGCGGTCGGCGGGCAGGGCGGAATCAATCCGCTCTGGCCACTCCACCACCAGGGCGTCATGCTCCAGCATCAGGTAGAGATCCAAATCCTCGCCCTCAGCGGCATTTTGCAGGCGGTAGGCGTCCAGGTGCGAGAGCACTTTCCCATCTGGCCGGCGGTACTGGTTGACAAGCACGAAGGTCGGGCTGGAGACAGCATCCAGCGAGCCAAAGCCCTGCGCCATTCCCTGGACAAGGGTCGTCTTACCCGCTCCGAGATCGCCAGAAAGGCAGATCAGGTCGCCCGGGCGCATCAACGCCCCCAGGCGGATGCCGAGGCGGCGGGTCTGTTCCGGTCCGCGGCTGAAGAATTCAAATGTGCGTGAATCGAGAATAGGCATACGGGTAAATTATATATCAAAAAACCTTCCCTGCCGAATGGCTGCCGAAGTTTCATGAAGTTGGCGGAACACACTGCCAGTTCTTCCTTTCCCCTATCCTCCAGGCGGTATAATGGATAAAATGAAGTGGCAGGAGGAGTTCCCATGTCTAAATTTGACCACCAACGCTTGACCAACGACACCTTCAAATTGGATATTGACCGCATGCGCCGCGGCTGGTATAGCGACAAGTATTTCACCAACATCGCCCTCATGCTCACCACCCTGGCCGCCCAGGGCTACGAATATGCTGGCGATGACGGCCGCCTGCCAGCCTCCCTCTCGCGCCAGGGTATCTTCACCGGTGACCTGGAAGTGGAGATGCAGTGGTTCACCCGCCGCCCGGGCAAAACCATCGCCGTCGGCCTGGATAAATCCCTCGCCATGCTGCGCCACTGTACCGGCGTCTTTGAAGACGGAAAATTTGTGGATACCTTCCATAACCTGGAAGTGTGGGCTGTGGAGGATGGCTCGGTGGTGATTTCCGATGGCAACCCGCTCAACATTCAACCTGTGATGCGCGTGCGCGGCCGTTACCGTGATTTTGCCCAGCTCGAAACCCCCACCCTCGGCGTGCTCACCCGCGCCAGCCGGGTGGCTACCAACGTTTATGACACCATTGTCGCCGCCCAGGGTAAGCCCGTACTGTTCTTCCCCGCCCGCTTTGACCTGCACGAAGCCCAGGCCGCAGATGGCTACGCCTACTCCATCGCCGTCCAACGTTACAACCTCGATTACTCCAAAACCCTCGGGCCTTTCATCTCCACCGATGCCCAGGGCGATTGGTGGGCTGGTGAAGGCGGCGGCACCGTGGCGCACTCGGCCATTGCCTGCTTCCTGGGGGATACTGCCGAAGCCATGCTCGCCTTTTCCCGCACCCTGCCGCCCGATATCCCGCGCATTGCCCTGGTGGATTTCAATAACGATTCGGTGGCTGATTCGCTTGCCGTATGCGCCGCCATGTTCCGCTCCTACCTGGCGCTCATCGAAGCCGGCCAGCCGGAGGAGGCCGCCCGCTACAACCTCTTCGGCGTGCGGCTGGATACCAGCGGCAGCCTGCGGGATACCAGCGTCACCCCTCTCGGCGATGCCGCCCTGGATTTGGGCGTAACGCCCCGTCTCGTCTTCAACGTCCGCCAGGCGCTGGATGAAGCCTGGCGCAGCTGGAACCTGCCCCCCAAGTGGCAGCCCCTGGCCCAGGAATATTGCCGGGATGTGAAAATCGTGGTCTCTGGCGGCTTCAACATCGAAAAAATCACCCGCTTCGAGCGGCTGAATGTCCCGGTGGATATCTACGCCGTGGGCTCATCCCTGTTTGATAACCACGGCACGCGGGTCACCGATTACACTGCGGACGTGGTGCGGGTCAAAATCCACGGCGAATGGCTGGACATGGCCAAGATCGGCCGCCGCCCGCGCGACAACCCGGAACTGGAACGGGTAGTCTAGCGCCTGCCCGCCTGGCGCAATATTAGGGGCTGGGGAACCAGGAGCAAACCTGAACAAGGGGCTCGCAGAGAACAAGGGGCTCGCAGAGAACAAGGGGCTCGCAGAG
>CALESS010000525.1 GCA_937907495.1 uncultured Anaerolineaceae bacterium | reverse complement strand
CAGCAGCGGATCAAATGCCAGCCCGAAGGCCAGCCACAGGGCGGTTCGCTCCCCGATCAATTTTCGGAAAAAGAGCGGGACCAGTGTCACCGCTGCACCAATTAAGGCCGGGAACAACCGTGCCAGAAAATTACTCCCCCCCAGCAGGTGGAAAAGAGCGCTGCTCCACAGCACAACCCCGGCTTCCGACCCCACAACCGATCCACCGCGGGAAATGTCTAAGGCTTGCAAAGCCCATTCGGCTTCCTGGTTGTTCAAACCTGCATCCCCCAGGCCGATAAACCGAAATATCAACCCCACCCCAAAGGCCAGGCCAAACAGACCATCCAAATAAGTTAGTTTACGCAAGTTTTCACTCCGTTGAATATTAACAGGGTTCGTTTATCAGCCTTAATTCTCCAGTGGAAATTCATAAATGACCACTCTGCCAGATTGGAAAGCGATCCGCAGCAAGCCGTCAAATTTACTTTCATCCACCTGGTAGCTGGAGCGCTCCAGGTCACCAATATAAATATAACGGATTTGGTACTGTTCCAAAATGGATTGCACCTCATCCCAATTTCGGGATTGATAAAGCCGCTCAATATCCACCGCCCGGCTTCCCAATTGTTCACCCGTCCGCCCCCACTGGGATTCGTGCCCCGGCCAACCCAGGACGGTCGGCAGCCCGGTGTGGGTTGCAATTCGGGCATAACTTGAATATTGCCCGCCGATCGCTTCTGCCACCACGCCATCCTCGGCGGAACGCAGCCACTCGATCGCCTGGTATTCATCCGGGTTGTACATTTGTAATGAATTCAACCCATCCAAAGTCCATTCTGTCAGCGGCCGCTCAAAGCGCTCCGCCAATCCGAATACCGGATACAGTAGCCCGAGTCCAATCACCAGCGCAGAGAGAACTTTGAAGACGCCATGCCCCACCCGCCCGCCTTGATTCCACATCACCACCAGCGCAAAGCTGGCAGCCAGGCTCCACATCAACCAGCCCTGGTAGTAGAACTTGAAGATCGTGTTCATCCGATAGCCAAATTGATCCAGCAGGTAGAAGAACTCCGGTGCCAGGGTCAGACCAATCCCAACCAGCACCAGCAACAGGTTGAAAGTTTCCTCCGGCTGTTCAACAAATGCAACCGAAGCCTTGACAGCCTGGTTCTCATCATCCTTTTTCCTCACCGCCAGCAGACCCCAGGTCAAGGTCAGCAGGCCCAGCAGGGTGAGCCAGGTGCCGGGTTTGCGCAATCGCTCCAGCAATGAGCCGAAAATCAATGTCCCCGGCTCTGCACTACCGTGCAAATTGAAGAATCTTCCTGCATTCTCCATTAATTTTTGCGCGGTTTCGGCAAAAGCCGGGTTGGCTTGCAAGCGGTTGGCCTCAATAAAACCGGGGGAAGCCAGTAACAAGACGGCCAGCAAATAAGAAGACAGAAACAAGCCGCCGATGATCCACAGGGATATCCTCAAGCCGCTGGAACGTTGTTGCCGGGAGGTGCTGCCCGCCCAACGCCAGATCAGCCAGCCTCCGATCGGAATCATCAATCCACCAAACATGATCCAGAAATAAAGTCCCCGACTGAACAGGCTTAAGCTCGGCAGAACCCCGCCCGCTTGCGAACGGAACCCGATATAGAAGGGCAAGTATAAAAGGAATCCCAGAATACCCAGCGTAAAGGCAGCTTTGAAAAAATCGAGCAGGCGTTCCCACTTCCAACCCTCTTTACGATATCGAAGGTACGTGAAGGCTGCAGCCGCCAGGGCTACGTACATCGGAAAATCCCAGGTATTTAGAAAGCCCAAGGCTCCTATTGAAATGCAACCCAGCCAGAACGCTGGTTGGCGTAACCAAAAACCAACCTTTCGCCCTGGCAGTAGGGTCTCTCCCCCGCTCAAGAAAAAGTTGAGGATGATGCCGATCGCCAATAACGCAAAGGGCATCGCCAGCACATGGGGATGTAAATCGCCCAGGTAATAGGAGAAGAACGGGAACTCGTTAATATTTTCGGTGATGGCTCCCGCCAGGTTCTGATCCGTCACCACCCGCGAGGCCCGCCACCACCAGATGCCGGACACCCGTTCAGGCAGCCAGCCCAGCGGTTTGGTGGGCGGGTCTACCAATTCCAATAGGCCCAGCCATTTCCAAAAGGTCGAGGTTGCGGATCCGTCCGGGCGGAATGTCCAGAAAATTCCCCTGGCATGCAATACCTCAAAGATTCCTTCGAGATTGGACACAATCAGCAGCATAAATGGCGCCAATAATCCATTCCATACCGCTTTTTGGATATTTCGTCCGGTTCTAGCCAGCCAGCCGCTCGATAAATTGTAAAGAATGCTGTAACTTGCCACAGCAGCCAGGGCAAACCAGAGTGCCACCGCCAGGTTAAAGCCCACATTCGGCACCGTGCCCGCCAGCCCAATGACCATCGAAACGAGAATATAGCCAAAATAGTAATAAGAAATGGAATATCCTGATAACCAAGGGTCCGAGGGTGGAAAGCCTGGGGAGCGCAAGATGGCGTTGATGAATGCCATCTCCATTGGCTTCTCGGTGGAAGCAATTTCCGGCCCGGTAGCCCGCACCAGTGCCCAGAAGGCAAAAGCCCCCAGGAACAATACCTCGCTGACGATCACAACCCGGCGGTGATCTTTTATCCATTGCCAGATATTTCCCCATCCCGCCCTGGTTCCCTGCCACACACTCAGCCCCGCCAGGATCACCAGGCCTACCAATATTCCCCCGGTTGTATTTTGGTTAAGTTGCAGCGTTGTCAGAATCCAGAACGCATACCCAGAGAGCAGCAATCCCAGAGGTTTGCTGAGCGCCCAGCCGCGATCCGGCAGGACCGGCAAGAGGCGGAATGCCAGCGGAAAAGCCAGCAGGCCGATGGCAGTGATCAACAAATACCAGAGGAGAAAATCGCTCATTGCTGAATGACCTCATAAATCACGGTATTTTGCTCCCGGTATACTTCTTTCCAATATACCCCATTCAGGGCGTCAAACTTTGCCAACCCTTCGCGGGTGT
>CALESS010000524.1 GCA_937907495.1 uncultured Anaerolineaceae bacterium | reverse complement strand
ACCATTCCCAGCGGGTGCCGGGCAAGAACTACCGGCTCCTGGCGGGCCGGCCATTATTCCACCACATTCTCAGCACGCTGCTGGAATGCCCGGAGATTGACGTGGTGGTCGTGGATACCGACAGCCCGGCAATATTGGACGGTTTGCGCCAGCACTTTCCGCAGGTGGTGCCGTTGGAACGGCCAGCGCATTTGCGGGCGGATGACATCCCGATGAATGAAATCCTGCTGTATGATACCTCGCAGGTGCCGGCAGACCTGTATTTGCAGACGCACTCCACCAATCCGTTGCTGCGCTCGGCCACCGTGCGCCAGGCCATTGCTGCCTTGCGCAACGGGTATCCGGCCTTTGATTCTCTCTTTTCGGTTACCCGGTTGCAAACCCGCCTCTGGAATCAGCTCAGCCAGCCAGTCAATCATAACCCGGCCATCTTGCTGCAGACCCAGGACTTGCCGCCCATCTACGAGGAGAATTCCTGCATCTACCTCTTCACCCGCCAAAATTTGGCAGCCCGCCGCAACCGCCTGGGTGAACGCCCCCTGATGTTCTCCATGGATGCCGCTGAGGCCTGGGATATTGATGATGAATTAGACTTCCTGGTGGCCGATGTGCTGCTCAGCCACCGCCAGCAATCGGAAGGAACTGCCTGATGCCTACTGTATTATTTTCCGCCCCGTACCTGCTGCCCTTTGTCGGGCGTTTCCGCCCGGTATTTGAACATTACGGCCTGGCATTAATCATTCCCGATGTCCACGAACGCCTGGAGGAGGAAGAGATTCTGCGCTACGCCGGTCAGTTTGATGCTGCGGCCTGCGGCGATGACCGTTATACGCCGCGTGTCCTGGCTGCCTGTGCCCCGCGCCTCAAGGTGATTTCCAAGTGGGGCACGGGGATTGATTCGATTGACAAGGCCTTTGCCGCCACGTTGGGGATTGTTGTACGCAACACACCCAACGCCTTCACCTTGCCGGTGGCGGATAGCGTGCTGGGCTATATGCTGACTTTTGCCCGCCGTCTGCCCTGGATGGACCGCGAGATGAAATCCGGCAATTGGGAGAAACTGCCCGGCCGCTCCCTCAGCGAATGTACCCTGGGCGTGGTGGGCGTCGGGAATGTGGGCAAGGGTGTACTGCGCCGGGCGAGGGCTTTTGGGATGCAGCTCCTCGGCAATGATATCCAACCCATTGCGCCTGATTTCATCCTGGAAAATGGCGTGCAGATGACCAGCCTGGAAGATTTGCTGGCTCGCTCAGATTTCATCAGCCTGAATGCTGACCTGAACCCCACCAGTTATCACCTCATCAATCCGCGCACCCTGGCCCTGGTGAAACCCGGCGCAGTTTTGATTAACACCGCCCGCGGCCCGCTGGTAGAGGAGCCAGCCCTGATCGCCGCCCTGCAAGCCAAGCAACTGGCCGGGGCGGCCTTGGATGTGTTTGAAGTGGAACCCCTGCCGCATGACTCACCGCTGATGAAGATGGACAACGTCCTGCTGGCGGCTCACAACTCCAACTCCAGCCCGGCTGCCTGGGAGCGGGTGCATTGGAATACCATCCGCAACCTGCTGGAAAGCCTCGATATCCCCCATGCAGATTTTGAACAGGTGTGGGCGGATGCGAAAGGCTAAATCCACGTGAAACGGCTGCCGCCCAATATATGGCTCTCGATTGGATTAATCGCCGTCGTCAGTGCGCTGGCGGTTTTACCTTTTGCCGCACAGATGGGCTTCTATTTCAATGATTGGCATCCCCTTTCCGGAGAAATTGCCGGTGTGGATGCCTACTCGCTCTTTAAATTTGAGCGGCCCGGTGTGGGACACTTGTATGATGTGACCTATCCCTTGCTGGGGCCTCACCCGCTGGCCTGGCAATTCTTCACCTTTGCTCTTCGCCTGGGTGGCTCTTTTTAGTAAAATGGATAAGGAGTAAACATGCCAGAAGAATCTCGCACCATGTTAATCACCGGAGCGGCCGGGGGAATTGGCCGGGCAACCGTGGATTTGTTTGCCGGGCTAGGCTGGCGGGTCATCGGGGTGGATCGTAATCCCTTTGGCGAACCATTCCCCCTGGATGGACTTTATATCGAGGCAGATATTTCTGACCCGGGAGCGCTGGAAACGATTTATCAAGAAGTGCGCAGCTTCACGGGCGTGCTGGATGCGGTGGTTCACAATGCCGCGGTGCAAATAGCCAAACCCCTGGTGGAAACAACCGCTGAGGAGTGGGACATGGTGATGGCTTCCAACCTGCGCTCGGTTTTTCTGGGCGCCAAGCTGGCATATCCGCTCCTCAAGCAATCAGCCCTGGGCGGTGCGATCGTTAATGTCTCCTCCGTGCATGCCGTGGCTACCTCCACGAACATCTCAGCCTACGCCGCCAGCAAGGGCGGCATCCTGGCATTAACCCGGGCCATGGCAATTGAGTTTGCCCGGGATAACATTCGCGCCAACGCCATTCTTCCGGGTGCAGTGGATACCCCCATGCTGCGGGCCGGTCTTGGGCGCGGCCACCTGGGTGGTGCTTCCATGGTCGAGCGGCTGGAAAACCTGGCCCGCAAAACCGTCAACGGCCGGGTGGGGCAGCCGGCGGAAATTGCCCACGCCATTTATTTCCTGGCTGATCATACCCAATCCTCCTTCATGACCGGCCAGGCGCTGATTGTGGATGGCGGCGCGACTGCCCGCTTGAGCACGGAATAACCGATGAGTAGATTAACCCAAACCCTCAAACGCGTGCTGCCGGGGCCGGTAGCCGGCGCCCTGCGGGATGGACGCGATGGCCTGCGCCGGGCAGCCGAGTGGCCGCAGGCTGCGTTCCACCCCTGGCGCCGGGATTCGATCCATAAACTGAATGAGCTGCGGAATCAGCACCGCGGCCAGCGTTGCTTCATCATCGGGAATGGCCCCAGTTTGAAGAACACGGATTTATCCCGCTTGAAGAACGAGTTCACCTTCGGTATGAACCGCTTCTACCTCATGTTCCCGGAGTTGGGCTTTCCCACCTCTTTCTTCGTTTCGATCAATGACCTGGTGGCAGAACAATGTGCCGCCGATTTTCAAGCCCTGCAAATTCCGAAGTTCTTCTCCTGGCGGGCGCGCACCTGGCTAAAGCCGGACCCCAACCTGCACTTCCTCCACACCACCTACACCGGCCCCAGGTTTGGCAAAAATGCTGCCGGCCGCCTGTGGGAAAGCGCCACCGTCACTTATGTGGCGTTGCAACTGGCTTTTCACCTTGGTTTCCAGCAAGCCATCCTGATTGGTGTGGATCACAACTTCACCACGCAGGGCAAGCCCAACACCACCGTCATCTCCGAAGGCGATGACCCCAACCACTTTTCCCCGGCCTACTTCGGCAAGGGATTCCGCTGGCAATTGCCGGATCTGGAAACCTCGGAAATGGGTTACCGAATGGCCCGCCAGGCGTATGAAGGCGCTGGCCGCCAGGTACTGGATGCCACGGTGGGTGGCAAATTAACCATCTTCCCCAAGGTGGACTATTCTACCCTTTTTCCCTAAACCATGAGCCTGCCGCGCGTTTCCATCATCACCCCGTCTTATAACCAGGCCGCTTTTTTGGAGCAGACGATGCGTTCGGTATTGGAGCAGGATTACCCACACCTCGAGTATTGGGTGATGGATGGCGGTTCTGCGGATGGCAGCCTGGAGATCATCCAGCGCTATGAACTACAACTGGCGGGTTGGGCCGCCCAAAAAGACCGGGGCCAGGCGGATGCCATCAATAAAGGCTTTGCGCTTTCCACCGGAGAAATCATCGCCTGGCTGAATTCCGATGACCTCTATCTGCCAGGCGCTTTGCAGGCGGCCGTCCAGGCCTTGCAGGCAGACCCCTCGCTGGCCCTGGTGTATGGAGATGTCCGTTCCGTGGACAGCCGCGGGAGAACCTTCAACGTGATGCACTATGGCGATTGGACCCTGGCGGATTTGATGGCCTTTAATATCCTCGGACAGCCGGGGGTCTTTATGCGCCGTTCAGCGCTGGAGCGGGCCGGGTACCTGGATTTGAATTATCACTTCTTGCTCGATCATCAGCTATGGCTGCGCCTGGCCCAGCAGGGCGGGCTGAAGCATATCCCCCGAGAACTGGCTGCCGCCCGTTACCACGCAGATGCCAAGAACGTTGCCCAGGCCGCCCGGTTTGGTCAGGAGGCTTATGCCATTCTGGATTGGATGCAAAGCCAACCCGGCTTGCAAAACCTTCTGGCCGCCAACCGCCGCCGCATTTGGGCGGGGGCACACCGCATCAACGCCCGATACCTGTTGGATGGCGGACAGGCCGGGCCGGCATTGCGGGCTTACCTGCAATCCCTCCGTCAGCATCCTCCCACCGCCCTACGGGAGGCTCACCGCATGACCTATGCAGCCCTGGCGCTGCTGGGCCTGGGCCGGCTGAAGGACCTCTATTACCGCTTGCGCCGCGGTAAGGTGGACCTGTGAGGCTGCGATTTCCTGCAGCATCCCTTTCGATCGAGGCAATCCTATGAAATTCATTCGTCCTGTACGCTCCTGGCAAAATTGGGTCCTGGCCCTGGTATTCCTGTTGGGAGCCGGGGTGCGCCTGCTGGATCTGCAAGACCCCCCGCTTGACTTTCACCCGGTGCGCCAACTGCGGGATGCGATCATCGCCCGCGGCCTGTGGCTGCAAATGGATCCGGCAGCCGTGACGCCCGAGCTGCGCCAACAGGCGTTGCAGTTGGCTGCGGTGCAGGGCGCCCACGAACCCCCGATTTTTGAAGGCCTGGTTGCCCTAACCTACCGCCTGATCGGCTCGGAACAGGTTTGGGTGCCGCGCATCTACGCCATCTTCGTTTGGATGCTCGGTGGTTGGGCGCTCTACCGCCTGGTCCGGCGCTTTGCTTCGCCCTGGGCCGCGCTCCTCGGCGTGTGTTTCTACTTCTTCCTGCCTTTTGGTGTGCAGGCCAGCCGGGCTTTTCAACCCGATCCGTGGATGGTGGGCCTGCTGCTGGTGACAGCCCTGGCGCTCGTCCGCTGGCTGGAAAAACCCACCTGGGGCCGCCTGGTCTGCCTGGGGCTGGTGGGAGGGCTGGTAATTTTGATCAAAGTGGTGGCGGGCTTTTTCGTGGCTGCCATGATGATTGGCTCTTTGCTCGTCAACCGCCCGTGGAAAAAGCTCTTGCGCGATCCGCAGGTATACACGGCAGCCGCCCTGATGTTGATTCCTGCCATCGTCTACTACCTCTTCATGCTGGGGCCGGCTGCCGGGGAATATGCCTCCTTCTGGACGGTTACCATGTCCCGCCTGCTGCTGACCAGTAATTATTACGCGGATTGGCTGGCGATGATTGGCAGCCTGACCGGCCTGGCGATGGCTGCCCTGGCGGTGCTCGGGCTGGCACTGATGAAAAAGGAAATCCGACCGGTGGCGCTGGGTTTGTGGATCGGCTATATCTTGTATGGCATCACCTGGCCGTTTCAATACACCACCCATGAGTATTACCACCTCTCGCTGGTGGCAATCGTGGCGCTCTGCCTGCCGCCGGTGCTGGATGTGCTCTTTGGCGCTTTGAAAAACCAACCCCGCTTCTGGCGGGTGGCGGTGGCCGGTCTGCTGGTGGCCTCCGTGGGTTACTGGGCTTATGTCAGCCGCTCGGTGCTGGTCGGGCAAAATTATGCCAACGAACCGATTGCCTGGCAGCGCATCGGCGAGGCCATCCCGCAGGATGGGACGTTTGTGCTGCTGACCAATGATTACGGGGTACGCCTGGGATATTATGGCTGGCGTTCGCCCAACCAGTTCTGGCCTTCGGCGGATGACCTCTCCCTGCGCGATTTGCGCGGGGCGGGGGAGCGCAACGTGGCTGCCGAATTTTCCGAGCTGACTGCCGGTCACGCTTATTTTGTGGTCACCGCCCAGGCGGACCTGGCCTCCCAGCCCGAATTGCAGGCGATACTCAACGCATATCCCTTGCTGGCAGAGGGTGATGGCTACCAAATCTATGATCTGCGCGGAGCAACCCCATGACCCGTGTCACCATCGTCACGCCCTCTTTTAACCAGGCTGCCTACCTCGAGGCCACCATCCAGTCCGTCCTCTCACAGGATTACGAGGATATTGAATATTTCATCATGGATGGCGGCTCGACCGATGGCAGCCTCGAAATCATCCACAAATATGCTGATCGGCTGGCGGGCTGGGTGAGTGAGAAGGATAGAGGTCAGACGGATGCCATCAACAAGGGCTTTGCCCGCGCCAGCGGCGAGGTGCTGGCCTGGTTGAATTCGGATGATACTTTCGAGCCGGGGGCGGTGCGCCAGGCTGTGGAACTGCTGGAGCAGCACCCCGAGGTTTCCATGGTCTATGGGGATTGCAACTACCTTGACGAGAGCGGCCGGGTGATTGGCCGGTTCCCGGCAGCCCAAACGGATTACCGCCGCTTGCGCGAGGGATACGTTCATATTCCCCAGCAGGCTTCCTTCTTCCGGGCGGAGTTGGTGCGCCAGGTGGGGCCGTTGGATCCTTCCTTCTTCTTTGCCATGGATTACGACCTCTGGGTGCGCCTGGCCCGGATCGCCCCGCCGCTCTACGTGCCGCGCCTGTGGGCTAACTTCCGCCTCCACCGGGATGCCAAAACCATCACCGCCGATGACCGCTGTTGGCCGGAGATGTTGAAGGTGCATTACCGGGAGGGTGGCTCGTTCCTCTCCGTGATTGTGGCCAAGTATTACGTACGCAAGCTGGTCTCCCCCTATATCAACTGGCGGCGGCGCAAAATGTTTGAAAAACAGGTATAATCCGGATATAGGAGATCGTATTATGCCAAAGCCCGCCCAAATTCCTAACTCCGGAGGGGGAGGGGTTTCTGCCATTGCAGCCCGTTTCCGTTTGATCGGCCACCTGATGCTCGATCGGCGGGTTAATTTTTTTCTCAAGCTCCTTCCTGTTGCCAGCCTGGCCTATCTCATCAACCCGGTGGATTTACCCACCCCGTTGGATGATATGGGCGTGCTCTGGCTCGGAATGACGCTCTTTGTCGAGCTTTCCCCGCCGGAGGTGGTGGCGGAGCATCTTGCTGCCATCCGCGGGGTGGTGGATACCACGGCTCATGACCCGAATTCGACTTCAGACCAGGTGATTGATGCGGAATTTCGCAGAATACCACCGGACGAGGAGTAACCCCATGAACCTGAACTCGCTCCGCCGCCAGGCGGATAAATTCTTGATTGCCCTTTTCGGGCTGGTACTGCTGACCGGGTGTACCCAGCCTACCCCCGCCACCCCGGCTGTGCAGGTTACGGATGCTGCCAAAGTCACGGAAAGCACCCCCGGCCTGCAGGTGACGCTGCACGTTATGCCCACCCATGCCCCAACTTCCTCGAATGCTCCCACGCCGGATGCCACCGCCACGCCGGGCGGGAAAATAGATGTGACCCTGCCCCAGCCCAACAGCGCCAACTGGGTGCAATGGGCATCCGGCTTTGACCTGCCCGTTGGCATGGTCTTCCTGCCCAATGCCCCACAGGTTGCGTATGTGCTGCAACAGCGCGGGCAGATTTCCGTGGTGGAGGATGGCCAATTGCGCCCTCAGCCCTTTTTGGACCTGACTGGCACCGCGGTCCGCAATGACAATGAACAGGGTTTGCTCGGAATTGCCCTCGACCCGCAATTTGCCGAAAACCATTATTTCTACCTCAATTACACAGACCGCCGCGGTGACACAGTCATCGCCCGTTTTCAGGCTGCGGAAGATTTCCTCTCCGCTGACCCGGGCAGCCAGAAAGTGTTGCTGCAAGTGAAGCAGCCCTATGGCAACCACAACGGTGGTGCGCTGGCCTTTGGCCCGGATGGCTATCTCTACGTTGCGCTGGGGGATGGAGGATCGGCCAATGACCCGAAGGGCAACGGTCAGAATTTGAACACCCTGCTTGGCAAAATTCTGCGCCTGGATGTCAGCGGCGACCCGTATGCCATCCCCGCAGATAACCCCTTTGCCAATGGCGGCGGCAAGGCCGAGATTTGGGCCTACGGACTGCGCAACCCCTGGCGGATTTCGTTTGATACCCTGCGGGGTGACCTGTACATTGCAGATGTGGGCCAGGGAGTCTGGGAGGAGATTGACGTTTACCCGGCTGCAGCCCCCGGCGGCTTGAACTTCGGCTGGGATTACCGGGAAGGCGCTCACGATTTCGAGGGCAAGGCACCTGCGGACCTGGCCCTGTTGGATCCGGTGGCGGAGTATAACCATAACGAAGGCGGCTGCTCCGTGACGGGTGGTTATGTCTACCGCGGCCAATCTCTGCCGGAATGGCAGGGAGTGTACCTGTATGGCGATTATTGCACCGGCAACATCTGGGGGCTGGCCCCCCAGGGTGAAAGCTGGGCAACCCTCAAGCTGTTTGATACGGATTTCCTCATCAGCTCCTTCGGCCAGGACACCGCAGGCGAAATCTACCTGCTGGATCACACCTCCGGGAAGATCTTCAAGCTGGTTCCATAGAATTTTCTGCCTGTCCACCGTTGGCGGATATACGATTGCAGCCGGGTGCAGGGGAAAATCCCCTGTGCTTTACGCAGCTGCCGGGATGTGTTTTAATACTCGCTGGAGGAACACCGATGACCGCACCCACCTGGCTGGATTATGCCCAACGCCTGGCCGCCCTGGCCCAGGATGGCATGGCGTACTGCCGCAACCCTTATGACCTGGAGCGCTACCACCTGCTGCGAGAGCTGGCTGCTGAAATGATTGCCGCCAGCAGTGGAGAAGACTTTGAAACGGTATGCGGATTGCTGGACAACCAGGCCGGCTATGCCACCCCCAAGCTGGATGTGCGTGGTGTCGTCTTTCGGGATGAGAAGATCCTGCTGGTCCAGGAACGGTCGGATGGCAACCGCTGGACGCTGCCCGGCGGCTGGGTGGATGTAGGTGAACCGCCCCGCCTGGCGGTGGAGCGTGAAGTGCGTGAGGAGAGCGGTTACGAGGTGAAAGCCAGCAAACTTCTAGCCCTGTACGACCGCTCCCTGCACGGGCATCCGCCGCATCTCTTCCACACCTACAAAATTTACATTCTTTGTGAATTGCAAGGCGGCGCGCCAGCCGAGAGCCTGGAGACCGGCGGGGCAGATTTCTTCCCCCTGGGGGAGCTTCCAGAGCTTTCGCTTAGCCGCACCACCCCCGCTGATATTGAGCGTATGTTTGAGCATCTCCACCAGCCCAACCTTCCCACCGACCTGGATTGAACCATTGAAACCAACTTCTTCATCCCTTCGCCGCATTCTCCCCTGGCTTCTGCTGGCTGCCCTGCTGCTGAATGCCTGCCAGTTTAGCCCCACACCACCTACTCCGGCGCCCACACCCCTGCCGACCGGCACCCGTCCCGCGCCGACCTCCCAGGCCACCCCCCTCAGCATATCTTCGCTCACGCCCACCTTTCCCGCGGATGTTCAGCGCTTAAACGGTTTAACAGTCAGCCTCTGGCATCCGTGGTTGGGGCACCTTCAATCTGCGTTGCAAAGCGAGGTGGATGAGTTCAATCAGTCCAACGCCTGGGGCTTGCAAGTGCAAATCCGGGGTTTTGGCGGCGAAACAGCCCTGCAAAATGCCTACCTCGCGGCGAAACCCGGCCAACTTCCGACCCTGGTGCTGGGGTCACCCACCCAACTGGCCGGGCTTGAAGCGGAAACCGGTTCTCTGCTCGACCTGGGCCTGTTGATGGATGATTCCGAATGGGGCCTGACGGCTGAAGAAATCGCTGATTTCCTGCCCGGCCTGGGGAATGTTCCACAATCCGGGGAACAAGTGGTGAGCCTGCCGTTGATCAGCAACATCCGCTTACTGTTTTACAATCTCACCTGGGCAAAGGAACTGGATTACGCCCGGCCCCCCACCACCCCGGCGGATTTCAAGGCCCAGGTGTGCGCGGCCATGAAAGCCAACCTGGCTGCAGAGTACAGCCTGCGCGGCAGCGGCGGCTGGCTGCTGGATAATGACGCCTACACCCTGCTTGGCTGGCTGGAGGGCTTCGGCGCCGAGTTCTCAAATGGTTTGCGCTTTGATACCCCGCAAGGCCTGGAGGCTTTCACCTTCCTGCATCAACTGGTGGCGGATGATTGCACCTACCGCCTGACGGTGGCCAACCCGGAGCCTTACCAACCCTTTGCCACCCGCCGGGCGCTAATTTACGCCGGCAGCCTGGCCGATTTACCGATGCAGGTGCAG
>CALESS010000523.1 GCA_937907495.1 uncultured Anaerolineaceae bacterium | reverse complement strand
CCCTTCTGAGGATAAAATACTAAGTCGCGTGCCCCAATCGTCACGCCCACGGTGGATGCCGAATACTACACAAGAGCGAAGGTAACCAGCACACTGGTGAGAGGCGCTCGAAGGAATAAAAATGGATAAGCTCGTTCTTCATGCAACCCGGCGCTCAGTCACGGGTAAACAGGTCGGCCAGTTGCGCCGCCAGGGACAATTGCCCGCTGTCATCTACGGTCACAATTTCCCTGCCACCCCCCTGGTGCTGGATCTCCACTCCACCACCCTTGCCCTGGCGGGCCTTTCCGGCTCCACCATCGTCTACATCGAGCTGGACGGGGTAGAATACGCTACACTTCTGCGCGAAAAACAACGCGATTTCATCCGCGGCACTTTTTTGCACATTGATTTCCAGGTCGTCTCGCTGACCGAGAAGCTTCGCACCAAGGTCAACGTTGTCCTGCATGGCACTTCGCCAGCGGTCAAGGAATTCGATGCAGTGCTGGTCCCCGGTCTGGTCCAGGTTGAAGTGGAAGCGCTTCCCCAGGCCCTGCCGGAAAAAATCGTCCTGGATGTCTCTTCTCTCAAGAATATCGGCGACTCACTCCATGTACGTGATATCCCTGCCATTCCGGACGTTGAAATTCTGGATGACGGCGATGAAATGCTGGTGAGCGTCAAGGGCATCGCAGAAGAAGTGGCAGAAGAAGAAGTTGTTGAAGAAGTCACGGATGGCGAACCCGAAGTCATTGAAAAAGGCAAGAAAGAAGAAGACGAAGACTAATCTTCCGTTTTCTCTCCCGGATCAAAATAGAGCGGCGGCCTGCATGGCCGCCGTTTCTTTTACCCCGCGAGACCCACCCGCTGCAAAAATATCTGCACGATGCGGGCGGTTATGCCCCACAATAACTCTCCCCGATATTCTTTATAAAAAATCACCGGGTGCTCCAGACCATCGGGGAGACGGTACAGCCGCTCCTGCCAATTGGATGCATCGGCAAGCCAGCAAAGCGGGATGGTAAATACCCGTTCCACCTCCGTCGGATTGGGCTGCCAGGCAACCGGCCAGGGAAGAACTCCAACCACGGGGGTCACCAAAAAGTAGGTGATGGTCGGCATATCTGGCATTCGACCCAGCACTTCCACCCGGTTTTGCGGAATGCCAACCTCTTCTTCCAGTTCCCGGCAGGCGGTCCGTACCGGGTTTTCGTCCAGCGCTTCCGCTGCACCGCCAGGGAAGGAAACCTGCCCTTTATGGTCTTGCAGGTGATCCGAACGCCGCGTGAAAAGGATATGCCACAATCCATCCACTTTTAACAGCGGCATGAGCACCGCGGCACGCCGGAACCCGGCTTGCAATTCTGATATGGGGAGCGACTCATTATCCGCCAGCCGGCTGCGGATATGTGCTGCAAAGGGCTCCAGGTTATCCAGGCAGGAGGAATCCAAAACTATGCTTCCTCTCCCCGGACCAGGCGGCCACAAAAAATGCACTCCACCGTGATCTGATCCACCCATTCCACCTCGGCCGGATCCACCACCCCGCCGCAGGCCGGGCAGGCATGCGGTAACCGGCTTGGGGGCGTCACAGAAACCGGGGGGATGCTCCAATCCAGTCCGCTTTCAGTAGTCTTCAAATCCGCCATCCACTGGCGGACTTCTTCTGCTTGTTGGTCCATTCCATTATTCTCAAGGTTTTGGATGACCCGCCAGCCTGCGCGCTGCAATTCCACAATTCGTTGCTGTGAATTTAGCAGCCCCAGGCCGCGTCTTATTTGCTCCATGCCCAACTCAACCTGCCCCCCTGCCAGCCGGGCCTTCCCCGCTTGCAAAAAGAGATGCGGGGAGCGCGTCGGCTCGCGCAGCAACGCCCCTTCCGCCAACCGCTCGTACAAATCGGCAGCCGGCAGGTATTGCCGCCAGGAAAACAAACGGTGGGCTTGCAGTAACATCGGTGAAAGGGAGCGGGAGGGCTTTTTCCCAGCGGACTTTCCGCCGCCCGATTTTTTGTGGTCAAACAGGCTCATTCTTCTCCTTCGTGCCCCGCATTGATGCTGATTTCAGCCAGCAATTCACTATCTGCATCCAGCGAGTGATCCACCAGGATCGGCCGCCCGAAAATCAGATAGCCGGTATGGGCCACCATTCGGTCTGCGGGCCGGAACCGATCTGGTTCGGATTTATAAAACCGCAGGAGGATTTCCATCACATCAATAAAAGCAAAATCCGCCTGCCGCATGGCATATACCAGCTTGCTCACCTGGTTGGTTGTCGGCAAAATACTGCCGAAGAAACCGCCCGGTTTTAGGGCAGCCCTGACCTGCGGCATATAATCATACGGATTGGGCAAATCCAAAAAGAGCGCGTCCACACCCGTTTCTTCAAATCCATCTTCCACCCTGCCGAGCTTAAAATCCACCCGCTCGCTCAAGCCCAGGCGATCCAGGTTCTTGCGGGCCAAAGTCTGGAATTCCTCCCGCCCTTCATAAGTGATTACCTTCCCCTGTGGGCCGACGGCAAATGCCATGGCGCTCGTCAACGCCCCGGATCCGGTGCCTGCTTCCAGCACCTGCTGCCCCGGGCCGATGCCCATGTAGACCAGGATGAAACCAATATCCTTGGAATACAAAATTTGTGTACTGCGCGGAAGTGAGCGCAGCAAATCACTTAACGAGGGTTGCAGCATGAAAAATGGGCTTCCGTTGTGGCTGAAGACCTGGCTGCCCCAGGGCCGCCCGATGATATCATCATGCTTCACCACACCCCTGTGCGATTGAAACTCCCCCCCTTCCTTAAGAGTGATGATGAAATTTTTGTGGCGCAATCCAACCATTTGAACCAGGTCCCCCACCCCGGCAGTCAATCCATGTAAGTTCCAGCCCACTGTTTGCTCCTCAACCTGCCTTCATTCCGGCAGAACAAATAAGTTTTTCTGAATTTCAATAACACCCCGGTGTCCTTCCGCGGGGTACTGCGCTGGAGCAATCCTATGTATTGAGAGGATACACTCCCGGGCCAGTTTAAGGCTTCAGGGTTTCCTTGAAGAAATCCGTGATGGCATTATAACAACGCAGCCTGTTATGATATTTCAGCACATCGTGGCCTTCATCTTCAAACATCAGGTATTCAATCTGCTTGCCAATGGAACGCAGATGCTCCACCAGGTCGTGCGATTCCGCCTCCACAACCCGC
>CALESS010000522.1 GCA_937907495.1 uncultured Anaerolineaceae bacterium | reverse complement strand
AATCAAGGAAATGATTCAACAAGCCGGTGGAAAAGTAACCGACAGCGTTTCGAAAAAGACGGATTATTTGGTGGTGGGAGAGAATGCGGGATCCAAGTTGGAAAAGGCACGAGAATTGGGTGTGAAAATTCTGGATGAGGCCGGGATTCTTGCCCTGGTGGGCCAAAGGTAAAGATGGCGGAAATTATTCTGAGGAGCGGTAAGGAAAAATCGGTACTGTTCCATCATCCCTGGATTTTTTCCGGGGCAGTGGAACAGGTGATAGGCAACCCGGCCCTGGGTGAAACGGTGGAAATCTTCAGCCACAACCGCACATGGTTGGCGCGAGGTGCGTATAGCCAGGAATCGCAGATTCGAACCCGCATCTGGACGTGGAAGCAAGAGGAACAAATCAACCCCGCGTTTTTTCGGCAGAAGCTGGAAGCAGCTATCGAGTATCGTGCGGGGGCGTTGGCTAACCAGGTTGGCAATTCTTTCCGGTTGGTGCATGGCGAATCGGACGGACTGCCAGGGATCATCATTGACCAATACGGGGAGAACCTGGTATTTCAAATCCTTTCCGCCGGCGGTGAGCGCTGGAAGGAGACGGTGGTTGACCTGACACGGGAAATGACCGGCGTGTCGGGAGGATTCGAGCGATCGGACGTGGAAGTTCGGAGGCTGGAAGGGCTGCAAGAAAGAACCGGTCTGCTGTTTGGAAAGGTGGATCAACCCTTTCAGTTGAAAGAAAATGGCATTCAATTTTGGGTGGACCTGGAAAGCGGACAAAAAACTGGCTTTTATCTTGATCAGCGCAATAATCGGCACAAGATTCTGGCCTATGCTGACAGCAAACGAGTTCTCAATTGTTTCTGTTACAGCGGCGGTTTTACCCTGTACGCCTTACAGGGAGGGGCCAGCGAGGTGGTCTCGGTGGATTCCTCGGGGGAAGCCCTGGCATTGGCAAAAAACAACCTGCTATTGAATGGTTTTGATGAGCGAAAAGCAGCCTGGGTGGAGGCGGATGTTTTCCGTTATCTACGCCTGTTGCGGGATCGTGGAGAGAAGTTTGACCTGATCGTGTTGGACCCACCCAAGTTTGCCCCAACGGCCAACCAGGCAGAGCGGGCAGCCCGGGGGTATAAGGATATCAACTTGCTGGCGCTGAAATTACTGAACCCGGGTGGCATATTGTTTACATTTTCCTGTTCGGGGGGGATTTCGGCAGACTTATTCCAGAAGATCCTTGCCGGGGCAGCCCTGGATGCAGATGTTCATCTGCGGATAATGGAGAGGCTGCAGGCGGGACCCGATCATCCGGTGGCGCTTAATTTCCCGGAGGGGGAGTATTTGAAAGGGATTATTTGTGCCATATAGAAAAACAGCACCGGGTGAGG
>CALESS010000521.1 GCA_937907495.1 uncultured Anaerolineaceae bacterium | reverse complement strand
TCACATCCACCATCAGGCGCAGGCGGTGGGGCCGCAAGGCATCCAGCAGACCTTCCACCAGTTGAAAGAAGAAGGCATCCGTCGCCAGGGTATGGTTGCGGCGCGTCAGTACCAACCCCACCACCCCGGCATTGCGCCGGACCAGGGATTGAGCAGCCGCGTTTGGCACATAACCCAGGTCGTCTGCGGCTTTAAAAACCCGTTCGATTGTTTCCTGGCTGATGTTGGTGTTGGGGATGCGGTTAAGAACCAATGAAACAGTTGTACGGGAAACCCCCGCCCGCTCGGCGACATCTTTACTGGTCACGCGCCTGGTTGGGTCCAAATTCAAGTTCACCACCTCAGGTAACACGTTTTAGTAATATAAGAGTAGCATCATTTACTAAAAAAGTCAACTAAGAATTTCTGCGCCACGTCTATACTCGTTAACCCGAAGCCCGGAATCTGCATTGCCTGCAACTTTTAATTGCATTCTGAGATGGGTAGTGCTACACTCATCTCATAACCCGTCTGCTGCGGAGGTGTTTCATGTACAAAGTCTTGTGCATTCTCCTTCTCTCAAGCCTGCTGTTGGTCGGTTGTTCCCGCCCGGAAGCGGCCGGGGTTACCAAAACCAACGGTGAAATCTTCATCAAACGCTCTGGCAGCCGGGAATTCTCCCGCATCTATTCCCTCCAGGCCATCAGACTCGATGAACCTGTTCAATCCAGAGATGAGACCTCCTATGCCGAACTGGGGTTCGGCTTTTCACGCTTTATCCTGATGCCCAATTCGCAGATTACCTTCAAAAAGGTTAAAACCAGCGAACAGGGCGACCTGTGGATGACCCTGCAACTGGATTACGGCTCTGTATATGTTGAAAGCGGACACTCTCTGGGCAAAGGATCACTGGAAGTGCATACCACCAACGGCGTGGCCGCCTTGCAAGGTTCTTCCATGCTGGTAACGCAAGACACCAGCACCACGGTTTTTTGCCTGTCCGGGTCGGCTACATTGAGTGGATCCAGCACAGTTCAACTGGCAGCCGGGCAGACCAGCTCCCTATTGGCTCCAGGAACAGCGCCCGCTCCCCCGGATAATAGCCCACTCGATTACATCTACAGCGACAACCCCATCGTACAGGATATGATAAAGTTCACGGTCTGGGATTGGGAAGGGAAAGGTCCTACCCCCACCTCAAGCCTCCTGACGACCATAACATCAACGATTCCACCCACCGTAACCCGCACACCCTGGCTCACCCAGACCCCGGCCCCCCTTTTTCCCACCTCCACCCAACGGGTGGACGGGGCCGTTCCGACCTACCGCCCGACCATCACCCTCCCGGCGGGTTTCAGCGGGTTAACCCCGGAAGAACAGTCCGCCCGGGGCAGCCATACCTACCAGGTTACCTGCCAATCCTGGGGGAATTGCGTCTGCGACAGCGCCCTGGCCGAACCCCTGGTCAACCTGCCGATTGAATTCAGCGATTCCCAGGTCACCCTGGGCGCCGGGGAGCAGGTCTTCAGTTACACCAAGCTCTGGCCCAACCTCTACCAGGTACGGCTGGAGCAAAAAGTGGCGGAAATCCGCTTCATCCCGGAAGGCTTTGAGTTCTTCGTCACCCAGACCGGGCATGCCTGTTCTCTGCAAATCTTTACCCGCCAGCCCTAAGCCGACCGCCTCCGCTTCAATTTCCCACGATTTTGAACGGCCTGATATAATTACCCGCTCATTTTTCTCCGGGAAATTTTCATGTCCATTAATCGCGATTACTTCAAGGGCCTGGTTACCCTCGCCATCCCCATCATCATCCAGAACTTCGTCGCTTCTGCCCTGAATGCGATTGATGTCATCATGATCGGACAGATGGGCGATACCGCCGTAGCTTCCGTCGGCCTGGCCAACCAGATCACCTTTCTGACCAACTTCCTGATTTTCGGCATCACCAGCGGATCCGCCATCTTCGCCGCCCAGTTTTGGGGCAAACAGGATGTCATCCATATCCGCAAGGTGCTGGGGGCAGCCCTGATCATGGCCATTGGCGGATCGCTGCTATTCACCCTCTTTGGCACATTGCTCCCCCGCACCGCACTGTCCATTTATTCATCCGACCCGGCCGTGATTGAACTCGGCAGCGGGTACTTGCGGCTGGTGGCTTTCAGTTACCCCTTCCTGGGGGCCAGCTTCGCCTTCAGCAGCATCCTGCGCAGCACCGGCCAGGTGCGCCTGCCGGTCGCCGTGAGCGTAATGGCGATCATCGTCAAAACCGGCCTGAGTTACATCCTGATCTTTGGCCTGTTGGGCTTGCCCGCCCTGGGCATCCCCGGCGCAGCCATCGGCACGGTGATCGCCCGGGTACTGGAAGCAGTCGTCTTGATCCTCCTGGCCTACCGCCGCAAGACGGTGGTGGCTGGCAGGCCGGCGGAAATCTTCAGCTTTGAGCGGACCTTTTGGACGCGCTTCCTCAAAACCGCTTTTCCGGTGGTGATCAACGAGGCGATGTGGTCGCTGGGCATCAGCGTCTATAACCTGATCTACGCCCGCATTTCCACCGAGGCGGTGGCAGCCATCAACATCACTGCCACCATCGAGGGGCTGGCCTTCACCATCTTCATCGGTATTTCCAACGCCTGCGGCATCATGGTCGGCAACCGCATCGGCTCCGGCAAACCGCAAGAGGCCATGGCCTACGCCCGCCGTACCCTGCTGATTGCCACCCTGGGCGCCTGGCTGATGGGCGGGCTGATTTATGCCGTCTCCGGACCGGTATTGAACTTCTACAACGTCTCGCCGGAGGTGAAAGAGTACGCCCGCAGCGTGCTGCTGGTCATCAGCCTCTTCTTGTGGATTCGCATCAGCAACATGATCATCATTGTCGGCATCTTGCGCAGCGGGGGCGATACCCGCTTTGGCCTGATTCTGGATGTGGGCACGGTCTGGCTGGTGGGCATTCCGCTGGCGGCAGTAGGGGCCTTTGTCTTCCACCTGCCCATTTACTGGGTTTATACCCTGGTGATGGGTGATGAGCTGGTCAAACTGATCATCGGCTACAGCCGCGTCTTTTCCAAGAAGTGGATCAACGACCTGACGCAAATTGCCGAGCCGGCATAGCCACCCACACTCTCCCCCGCGGCTTGGCTTCTCCCCCGGCGCAGTAGAATCAAAACACCCCGGAGCAGTTCACTCTCCGGGGTGTTATTTCATTCACAACGGAACGTTTAGATCCAGCCGCGCAGTTCCATCGCCCGGGCTACGCGGGCAATCGCCACCATGTAAGCGGCATCCCGCATGTAGACCTTTTCCAGTTTGGCCATTTCCAATACACCTTCGAAGGCCTGGGTCATCTTGTCATCCAACTTCTCCAGCACTTCCTGCTTGGTCCAGTAGAAGTTCATGTCGTTCTGCACGCCCTCAAAGTAGGAGACCGTCACGCCGCCCGCATTGCACAGGAAATCCGGGATCATGAAGATCCCGCGGGATTTGATGACTTCATCGGCCTCGGGGGTGGTGGGGCCGTTGGCGCCTTCAGCAATGATGGAGACCCGCGGATGAATGCGCATCACCGAGTCGGAGTTGATCTGCCCTTCCAGGGCGGCAGGGATCAGCACATCGGCCTCTTTGGCAATCCAGGCATCGCCGTCTTCCACCTCGTAACCGGCGGCCTTGGCGCGGGCTTTGTCAATCGAGCCATATTGATCGGTGATGGTCATCAGGAAGCGCGGATCAATGCCATCGGCCTTGCTGAAGGTATAAGAAACGCGGTCCTCACGGTCCCAGCAGGAGACGCAAACGACCTTGCCGCCCAACTGCGCGATAAAGCCAATCGCAGCATATTGCGCCACGTTCCCAAAACCCTGGATGGCTGCCACACACTGCCTGGAGTCCATCTTCAAGTACTTCATCGCTTCGCGCACGGTGTAGATCACACCGAAACCGGTGGCTTCGGTGCGCCCGAGAGAGCCGCCGCCGCCGACTGGCTTGCCGGTAATGACGCCGGGAGTGTATTCGCCGTTCAGCGTGGAATATTCATCCATCATCCAGCCCATCATTTGCGGGTTGGTGCCCACATCCGGGGCGGGCACATCCTGGCGCGGGCCGATATTCTTCCAGATGACGCGCACCCAGCCGCGCACCAGTCGTTCCTTCTCTCCGGCAGAGAGCGTAGCCGGGTCTACCACCACACCGCCCTTGCCGCCGCCGAGCGGGATATCCGCCACGGCGCATTTCCAGGTCATCCAGGTGGCCAGGGCGCGTACCGTGTCAATCGTCTCGGCCGGGTGGAAGCGAATGCCGCCTTTGTTGGGGCCGCGGGCGTCATTGTGCTGAACGCGGAAGCCCTGGAAAACCCGCACCGTCCCATCATCCATGCGCACCGGGATACGGAATTGAAA
>CALESS010000520.1 GCA_937907495.1 uncultured Anaerolineaceae bacterium | reverse complement strand
CCATCAAAGAGTTACGCTTTGGAGACCTGCCCTCCGAGAATGATCCATCCTTCAACCAGGAAGAAACCGTCCAAAAGGGAAAAGGATCTAAACTTTGGACCCGGGAGGCTGCTCTTAGACTTTTCGATAAGGAAGCCAAACTACTTGCCAGTCTCAACCATTCCGGCCTGCCGGTAGTTTTTCATTACTCCGTCCACGGCAGCGAAGCCTACATGGTCATGACCCTGATAGAGGGGAGAAACCTGGCAGTTGAAGTGGAAGAAAATCATGCTCCTTTACCGGAATCAACCGTATTGCGATATCTGAAGCAAATACTGAACGCCCTCCATTATTGCCATAACAAAGGGGTGGTCCACCGGGATTTAAAGCCGGAGAACCTGTTATTAACCTCCGCCGGGCAGATTTACCTGATTGATTTTGGCATTGCCAAGAGCCTGAACCCGGGGCAAAGGACCACGGCCGCAGGCGTGCGTCTGCTCACTCCCGGCTATGCTCCGCCCGAGCAGTACTCCATGAAAGGCGCCCCCGACCCGCGCAGCGACCTGTACAGCCTGGGGGCGGTAATTTTTTACTTACTCACCGGGGAAGTCCCCCCTGAAGCCACCGACCGCATGGCTGGAGAAAAACTGCCTTTGCCCAGCTCGCTCAACCCGAACATCTCCAAGCGGATGGAAAACTTCATCCTGTGCTGCCTGGAGATGGATAAAGAAAAACGGCCAGCCAGTGCAGCCGCAACACGCGACCTGTTGCTCCCGCCGGAAGAAGTTCCCGGGAAAGCCGGGCAGCCCATCCTTCCGGATGCAGGGCCGCCCCCTCCCCACCGATCACGCACCAAAACCCAGGAGCCAACAATTTCTCCTCCGGTCAAAATAGAGCAAGTCAGCCTGGAACTGACCCGAGGAATCCGGATGGAATTTGTCTGTGTCCCGGCCGGGGATTTTCGGATGGGCGCAACTACCGGCGATGGGAGTGCGAAGTCAGATGATGAAGGGAAACCCCATTGGGTATATCTTGATGAATACTGGATGGGAAAGTACCCGGTGACGAACGCCCAATATAAGGTGTTTGTTCAGGAGAAGGGGATAAATCCGCCCATCCACTGGGAAGCGGGGAAAATGCCAAAGAAACTGGCAGATCACCCGGTGGTCAACGTGAGTTGGCTGGATGCAACAGCATTCTGCGAATGGGTTAGCCTGAAAACCGGGAAAAATGTTCGTCTGCCGAGTGAAGCAGAGTGGGAAAAGGCGGCCCGCGGAAACAATGAATGGCGATACCCATGGGGCAATAAAGATCCCAAAGGGCGCTGCAACCATGCCCAGTTGGCAAAAGGAACCACCCCGGTTGGAAACTTCAGCCCCCAGGGCGACAGTCCCTATGGTTGCGCGGATATGGCTGGCAATGTCTTGGAGTGGGTGACGGATCGCTATGGTAAATATTCTGAACAATATCAACGCAACCCCCTCGGTCCACCCTCGGGAACTTCTCGAGTATTGCGAGGGGGTTCCTGGTATGACAGCATATTCTATGTGCGTGTTTCCAATCGCAGCTGCAATGTCCCGGCTAATG
>CALESS010000519.1 GCA_937907495.1 uncultured Anaerolineaceae bacterium | reverse complement strand
AAATCCAGGCTCCCATTTACGCCACTCCGCTCACCCGCGGCCTGCTGGAAGTAAAACTCGCCCGCAACGGTCACGGTTCCAAGCTGGATATCAACACCGTCAAAGCCGGAGAGGTGGTGCAAATCGGCTCCTTCCGGGTGGAATTCTTCCACGTCTCCCACTCCGTGCCGGATGCGGTCGGGCTGGGCATTCAAACCCCGGCCGGGCTGGTGGTGCATACCGGCGATTATAAATTTGACATGACCCCGGTGGATAACTGGCCCTCGGATTTTGCCAAGCTGGCCGAGTTCTCCCGGCGCGGTGTGCTGGCCCTGCTGGCCGATTCCACCAACGCCGAACGCCCCGGCTGGACCCCGAGCGAGCGCATGGTGGATGGCGCCCTGGATGACGTTTTCAATGAGGCCAAAGGCCGCATCATCCTGGCTTCGTTTGCCTCACTCATCAGCCGCATGCAGCAGGTGGCCAACGCCGCCCTGCGCCACCACCGCAAGCTGGCCTTCATCGGTACCAGCATGGTGGATAACGCCAAGATGGCCCGCAAACTGGGTTACCTCGAAATCCCCGATTCCCTGCTGATCACCCCCGAACAGGCCCGCGGCATGGAAGACCATGAATACGTGCTGATGTGCACCGGCTCGCAGGGGGAACCTTCTTCCATCCTCGGCCGGCTTTCCACCGGCACCCACCGCTCGCTGGAGATCCAGAGCGGCGATACGGTCGTCCTCTCCTCGCACCCCATTCCGGGCAACGAGGAAAACGTCTACCGCACCATCAACCGCCTTTTCCAACTGGGCGCCAACGTAATTTACGAAGCCATCGCCCCGGTGCATGTCTCCGGGCATGCCAGCCAGGAAGAAATGAAGCTCATGCTCAACCTGGTGCGGCCCAAATTCTTCATCCCCATCCATGGCGAAATCCGCCAGTTGAAGCGCCACGCCCACATCGCCGAACAGCTCGGCATCCCGGCAGAGAATATCGCCGTGATTGATAACGGACAGGTGGTCGAGCTTTCCAAAGATGAGATGAACGTGGATGACCGGGTACCGGCGGGGGCCATCTTTGTGGATGGCAGCGGTGTGGGGGATGTGAGCGCGGATATTGTCCGCGAGCGCGAAGCCCTCTCCCGGGATGGCATGCTGCTGATCCGCCTCAACCTGGATCGCTATTCCGGATCACTGCGCTCTGACCCGGAGATCATCTCGCGCGGTTTCATCCTCGCCCGGGATGCGGATGGTACGCTGGATGGCTTGCGCCGCAAGATTGCCGAGAAGGTCAACGGCGTGAACAACAACCTGGAGCGGGACGTGGAGCAGACGGCCAAGAACTTCCTCTATGAAGCCACCCGCCGCCAGCCGATTATTTTCGTCACCATCAGCCGCACGTAACCCCTGCGGAACCGTTGCAAGACCCGAATTCAGAAATCTTTCCGATTTCTGAATTTTTTATTCCCGGCGGGAGGAGCGCGGTATATAACAAACCGGGCGGATACATCATCCGCCCGGCTGAATTGCGTTGGAATTTATTTACCGCTTGATGAGCGGAATGTACACCTTGCTGACCGTTTCCGCCACCACCAGCATCACCGGGATGGTTTGATCGTTCAGCAGGACCCCGGGCTGGCTGGATTGTACCCGCAGCGAGGCAGTGTAAGTGCCCGCGGGCAGTCCAGCCGGATTCAACACCACCCTGGCCGCGCTGCCGCTCACACCCGAGGGAGTGGTGAGGGTAGCCCATGTCCCACCATTCGGCAGGCTTAGGGTGGCAACCCAGTTGAAATTGAAGGCCGTGCTGCTGTAAACGCCAAAGTCATAGGGCAGAGCCGGAGCCGCCAGCGGGGCAATGTAAGCCGCCGAGTTGGGCGTCACCACCATCTGCGTATTAAAGAGATCCACCAGCGTAGCATTGGCATAACCGGCGAATGCATTATCGTATTGCGTCTTGTTATCCCAAACATCCCAGCCCAGCCAGAGCGGATAATCCGGATGGTCCGGGTGAGGCGAGGCATTCACCTGGCTGGCGTTGTAATCAAAGTAAGCCTGGTAGGTTTGCAGCAGGGTCTTACCCTGGAACAGGTAACGCACATACATCTGGAAGGCATCGCCGAACCAATCTGCAAAGTAGCCGCCGGCGCCGATATCGAAGAACGGGTCGGAGTACATCGCCACCCGGCGTTTGGCTTCGGTGAGGGTGATGGAGGTGGTATCGCTGCTGGAAGTGCCAGCGGTGTAACAGCCGTAGAGCATCACAATGGCATTTGGCGCCAGGTGCAGGTTGGTGCGGATTTCATCACTGCTGATGAACATACCCGGGCCAAGGAACATGCCGCCCACCACCACCGGGGTACCGCCCCAACTGACGCCATGCCCGCGGTAGAAGAAAAAGTGGGCGCCTACCGCCGCAGTGCGAACTGCCTCCCAGGAGGCAATCGGCGGGTAGAAGGTGGTCACCTGCACACCGTTGGCCTGCAGCTCCGCGCGCGCCAGTTCGGCATTGGCAACCTCGCCCAGCGTCCACGTTCCGCTGGGTCCGTCAATTTCCCCCACCACGATCACCGCTTTGAGGGCCGGAACATTGAGCAGGGGAGAGGTTTGACTTGAATCGGGTACCGCTAAGGGGGTTTCGGTCACCTCGCCCTGGGGAACGGGCGGGTGTTCGTTGATCACCGGGGCATCGGCCCGCACCGGGAAAACAGAGACGGCCAATGCCGAGACGGCGATACTGATTACCAATAAGAGGCGTAACATTTTGGATGTGTAATTTGGATAATCCATGCCTCAATTATGCAGGAAGAATCCCGCT
>CALESS010000518.1 GCA_937907495.1 uncultured Anaerolineaceae bacterium | reverse complement strand
CACGGAGAAAAGAATTTAGAAGTTATCGTTAATGAATGCAATGGTAGAGTTGACCGGGGGGCGACCATCTGGGCGACTCTGCCAAGGCCACGGAGATACTTTTAACCACAGAGCCACAGAGGCACGGAGAAAAGAATTTAGAAGTTATCGTTAATGAATGCAATGGTAGAGTTGACCCGGGGGCGACCGGGGGTAGGGGCGACCATCTGGTCGCCCCTGCCGAGGCCACGGAGATACTTTTAACCACAGAGCCACAGAGGCACGGAGAAAACCGGATTTAAAAATTCGTGAATGGATGCAAGGGTGGGGGCGAGCGGGGGATGGGCCCATCCGGTTACACATACAATCAGCCCACAAATATTCCCCCCGCGGGATCGCCCGGCCAGGCGCCCCCCGGAACGCACTTTCTCTTGACAATCCCCTCGAATTGACGTAATATAGTCACACCTAAATTTTATATTAGCTACATCTACAGGATGGATGATGGAACCTTCGCTTATCTTATGGCTTTTCCTTGCCCTGCTGGGCTTGTCAGCAGCCTGGTTCGCCGTCAAGCGGATGCTGGTTCGCTGGGCCGTTCAGCGGGAAATTAATCAACGCCAACGGGTGGAAGATGCCCTTAAATTAATTTTCAACCTTCAAGAAGAAGGCCAGAAGGTAGACCAATACCGGCTTGCCGTGGAGTTGAAAATCTCCCTCCCGGCAGTACAGTCGCTGCTCGCCAACTTAAAGGCACAGCAGTTGATCGAGGTGGAGCAAACCCACGGGTTGAGCCTGACGGCGGAAGGTCAACGGTGGGCTCTCCAGGTGATCCGCGCCCACCGCTTGTGGGAACGTTACCTGGCTGATGAAGCGCGCATGCCATTGGAGCAAGTTCATACCGCCGCCCACCGCCGCGAACACCAGCTGGGGGTTGAGGAAGTGAACGCCCTGGATGCGGCAATGGGCTACCCCGCCCGCGATCCGCATGGTGACCCGATCCCCAATGCGGCGGGCGTGATGCGCGATGACCGACCGAGCTTACCGTTGGTTCGCATGGAACCGGGGCAGCGCGGCCAGATCAGCCATTTGGAGGACGAACCGCCGCTGGCCTATGCACAATTGCTGGCAGAAGGGCTGTATGTTGGCCAAACGATTACCGTCCAGGAAATGACCCCCGAACGGGTGGTTTTGAGGAGTGGTGAAGATGAATATGCCCTGGCTCCTTCCATCGCAGAAAACGTCACCGTTTTCCCGGAATCAGTCCGCGGGCAGCCAGATCCGCAAGCGATTCCCCTGGGCAACCTCCTGCCCATGGTCTCCGCTGAGATCGTACGCATTGACGACCGGTGCCAGGGCTTCACCCGCCGGCGCTTCCTCGATCTCGGTTTAACGCCCGGAACCACGATCTTCCCCGAATTAGAAAACGCCTTTCGCGATCCCCGCGCTTACCGCGTCCGCGGAACATTGATTGCCTTGCGGAAAGACCAATCCAGCATGATCTGGGTCCGGCCCATTCAATCGTAAAACTCTCAAAAAAAATAATGGATGGTTACTGATGTCAAAAGTTCTCTCTACCTCCCCTTGTGAAACCTGCCCGGCCAATGCCCGCCTGGAACAAATGGGTTTAAAACTGGAAAAATTCGATAAGGTGGTGGCCCTGGCCGGGAACCCCAATACCGGTAAATCTACTCTGTTCAATGCCCTTACCGGCCTCAATCAGCATACCGGCAACTGGCCGGGGAAAACCGTGACCCGGGCGGAAGGTGGCTACGAATTTAGCGGGGTGCGCTATAAACTGGTGGATCTACCCGGAACCTACTCGCTGCTTTCCGCCTCGCAAGATGAAGAAGTGGCGCGTAATTTTATCCTGTTCGGCCAACCGGATTGCACGGTGGTGGTCACTGATGCTACCGCGTTGGAACGGAACCTGAACCTGGTGCTGCAAGTGATGGAAATTACCGAAAAAGTGGTGGTGGCTGTCAACCTGATGGATGAGGCCCGCCGCAAGGGCATCCAGGTGGATGTGCGCAGTCTCTCCCGCGACCTGGGCGTTCCGGCCATCCCGATTACCGCCCGCAGTGGTGAAGGGCTGCAAACATTGCTTTCCACCATCAGCGATGTCATCACCGGAGAAATCCAGACCCACGCATTACGGGTGCAAGGCACCCCCGAGTTGCAACGCGCCATCTCCACCCTCAGCCAACAGATCGAACAGATCTATCCGGGCATACCCAACGCCCGGTGGTTGGCCATCCGCCTGTTGGATGGCGATGCCCGGGTCCAGGAGGCGATCTTAAATGGAGAAATTGCTGAAATGGTCAGCAGCCAACAACGATCCGATGTCAGCTTTAGCCGCAAGATGGCGGTGGAAGGGCGGCAATAGGAGACCATGATGAATTCCACCCTCACCCCTCAAGATATTATTGACCAGGCGGATGCCCTGCGGCCTCAGCTCTCCAGCGGGTTTCGCGATGAAATGGTCAAATCCCTCTATGCAGAGGTGGAACGGATCACCCAGCGGGCGGTGCAGGTCGGCTCGCAAAAGAAATATGACCTCGACCAGCGCATTGACCGCCTGGTAACTTCGCCCATCTTTGGTCTGCCGCTGATGTTGCTATTGCTGGCGGGTGTATTTTGGGTCACGATCGTGGGTGCGAATGCGCCTTCCGCCTTGCTGGCCAAGGGCTTGTTCTTTCTGGAAGATCAAGCCGCTGCGCTGTTTACCCAATGGGGGATTCCCTGGTGGATTACGGGCTTCCTGTGGCATGGGGTTTATCGCGGCCTGGCCTGGGTCATCTCGGTGATGCTGCCCCCGATGGCAATTTTCTTCCCCATCTTCACAATTCTGGAAGACCTGGGATACCTGCCGCGGGTTGCCTTCAACCTGGATTTTCTTTTCAAGCGCGCCGGTGCCCATGGCAAACAATCGTTGACCATGGCGATGGGCTTCGGCTGTAATGCCGCCGGAGTCGTTGCGACGCGGGTGATTGATTCGCCGCGTGAGCGCCTGATTGCCATCCTGACCAATAACTTCGTGCCTTGCAATGGCCGCTTTCCCACCCTCATCATGCTGGCTACCATTTTTGTGGCGGCGGCTTTTCCCCCGGCTTTTGCCTCCTTTGCCGCAGCCGGTGCGGTGGTGGGGGTGGTGTTGGTGGGGGTGTTCTTCACCCTGCTCGTCTCCTGGGGGCTTTCTAAAACGGTGCTGAAAGGGGAGGCCTCTGCCTTTACCCTGGAGCTGCCGCCCTACCGCCGTCCCAATATTGGGCGCATTCTCTATACTTCCTTCATTGACCGCACGGTCTTTGTGCTCTGGCGCGCCCTTCTGACCGCCGCCCCGGCCGGAGCGGTGATCTGGATCCTGGCCAACATCAATGTGGGGGGGCTGAGCCTGGCGCAGCACGCGGCGGATTTTCTCAATCCGTTTGGCGTGTTGCTGGGGCTGGATGGGGTCATCCTGTTGGCATATATCATCGCCATTCCCGCCAACGAAATTGTCGTCCCCACAATGATGATGGTCTACATGGGAGTGGGCATGATGACGGACCCCCCGGATATGAACACCCTGCGCACCCTGTTGGTGGATGGTCACGGATGGACCATGCTGACCGCGGTCAACCTGATGCTTTTCTCCCTGCTGCATAATCCTTGTGCCACCACCATCATGACGATTTACAAGGAAACGAAGAGTTATAAGTGGACGACATTGAGCGTGGTGATTACGCTTGGCCTGGCGTTCTTGGTGACCTTTTTGACAGCCACGATTGTGCGTTTATTCTGAAAGGTGCAGCCAGATGATGAACCCCGCAAACTATCTCTTAAGCGCATCCGAACAGGACTACCTGAAAACCATTTACACCCAAACCCGCAGCGGTCAGCCCACCTCCACCGTGGCGCTGGCGGCTGCGTTGGAAGTCCGGGCCGCATCCGTCACCAATATGCTGCAAAAACTGGCGGAAAGCCATCCGGAGTTGGTGTCTTACCGCAAACATTATGGGGTCCTGTTAACCCCGGAAGGCGAGAAGGCAGCCCTGCAGATTGTGCGCCGGCATCGCCTGATCGAACAATTTCTGTATCAAATTCTCGAATTCCCACTGGATCGCATTCATGAGGAAGCGGAAGAGTTGGAGCATGTGGTGTCGCCCTATTTCATTGACCGGCTGGCAGCGCTGCTGGATGATCCAGCCTACGATCCACATGGTGATCCCATCCCGGACAGCAATTCCATCCTGGTGGACCCGCGCAGGTTGGTGCTATTGGCAGATTTGCGCGCCGGGGAAGGTGGAATTGTGCGGCAAATCACCGACCAGGATTCGGAGATGTTGGTTTTTCTGCACTCAATCGGAATCTTCCCCAACGCAGAACTCATGGTGGTGCAATTGAACCCGCTGGATGGCACGCAACAAGTGCGGGTGGGGGAAAAGCAGCAGACAGAAATCTTGGGGAAAGCCATCAGCAGTCATGTGAAGGTGGAAATCCAGCCCCATTGACGAGGGCTGCCTGCCCGGGGTTGAGGGCTTTCCAGTAGCCGATTACCGATTCGTTACGCCCCCGCCGATCCGGATTACGGCGCTTCCCCCAACCCGCTGCCTTCCCAGGTGCGGTGAGGCGGCTCCGCCAGGAATTCTTCATCATTCAACAAAAGGTAAGGGTAGGCGAAAACCTCGGCATCGTGCTGAAGGCCGGGTGGGGGGCAATCGCCTGCGTAAGGCGCCAGCAGCAAGCTGAACTCCTGGACCCGGCCATTGTAAGAAGGCGCGTACGGCTTGATCTGATCTGCGGCGGAAAAAGTGGTCGCCAGCAGTTTGCCCAGCCCGGTATCCGCCGTGCCGTAGTGATATTGTCTGCCCCAGTAGGTGCCAAATGGGTTGAGCATCAGCCTGCCCTGGCGGGTGCGCAATGGACAAAAGGCCACATTGCTGGCCGAATCCGCACTTTGCGCCGCCAACAGTCCGTTTTTCCCGTCGCTCACTGCCAGCCAGCCATGCGTGACCTGGTTATTGACCTCATCCAGGTCCCGGTTGCGGGAGAATTTGCCGTAGTCCAATTCAAAGCTGCTGATATGGTCACAGTAGTTGTGTTTCCAGACCCGCACCCGGGCCGCCAGCCGGGGATGGATTTCACAGGGCAGCACCTCCTGCCAGCGGTTATCCCAGGCTTGCTGTAAACGCCGGGCTTTGCCTCGCTCGTAGCCCTGGTTCGGGGTACGCGGGTAATGAACCTTCATCCGCAGGTAGAGGTAAGGCAGGCCGGCTGCCAGCAAGAGTTCGCGCTCAAAAAGCACCTGATCGCCCCCCGGCAGCCGCAGGCTGCCGCGTTGCTGCTTGAAGCCCACCACGCCCGCACTCTGTGAGGTTGTTTCTTCCCAGTGTTCCACCCGGCAGCTTTTTCCCGCATAGGTCACCCGGCTGTGCAGGAACTGCCCGCTGCTGATCTGCTCTCCGCCCAGATCAAATCCCACCACCTGCCCGTGCTCATCCAATTCCAGGCGCAGGGTTTCATTTTGCAGGCTGTGGGCGGCCACCCGGACAGGCGTTTCAGGAGGCACCCCGGCGGTTCCACCCCGGATGCGGTAATCCTTGCGCTGCTCCGGGCCCAGTTCCGCCACGAACAGTAAATTCCTGCCCAACACGGCAGAGGGAACGGGTTGTCCGGCCTCATCTTGCAGGGAAAGGGATTCAGGTGCCGCTTGCCGCAGCGGCAGGCGCACCAGGCCGCGGGCAGGGTGGGCCGGGTAGGCCACCTGCAGGGCGGGTTCGCCGCGCCGGTAATCCAACAGGCTGAAATGTCCGGCGGGCAGCGGCGCGGCCGCCAAGCGAAAAGCTGCCCCGGCGTTCTCCATCGCCTGCTCCACCCACTGGCGGGCGGCAGCCTCCCGTGCCAGGTTCATCACCGGGGCAGCCATGCCAAAATGGGTGGTCGAAAGCAGCTTGAGCCGGGCTTCAAAGGCCGCTTCCAGCCGCCCGCAGATCTCGGCGGGCCGTTCCGCCCGCCCTTGCAGCAGGCGGCGGGTTTGCAAATCCAGGATGCGGGCGCGTTCAAGGCCGGTGAACAGGCGGTGATTGGACCACTTCTCCACCCAACTGGAAAGCCCATCAAAGCTGCCATCTGCCGTATCCTGGCCGAAGGAAATGCTGCCCACCACCGGATGCGTTTGCAGGTATCGGCCGGGGGTGGTGAATTCGATGTAATCCAAATCTTGCACGTTTTCCAGCAGGCCCGCCAGGCCGCGGAGGGTGGAAAAGCGCCGCTTGAGCCAGCCGGGCGCGGTGAACCCCTCCCAAAAGGCGTCATCCGCATCCTGATCAATCAGCAGCAGCAAATCCTGGGGGTCTTCCAGCCCCAACTGATCGCGGCGCATCTGCCCCAGCCAGCGGCGCAGGGTGAGGTGATCCGCCAGGTCGCCGACGTTGTAACATGGCAGGAGGGTCATGCTCTGCTCAATGCCGGGGTAAGCCAGGCGCAGCGGGTTATAACGTTGGACCAGCGAAAGCGGCGGCACGAAGTTGCTGAAACCATTGAAGGGCAGGGCGGAGTAGTACAGGCTGATCGCATCCACCCCGCAGGCCGGGTAGAGCTGAAGGTGGATGGGAGTAAACATCATCTCCTGGGGCCGCACCATGGGGAAAACCCCGCCGCCGAACAGGTCCGCCAGGCCGGAGCCGCCCGGGTTATGGATCGCCCGCTGGATGGCTGCCTCGAACTCGCGGGCGGTGTGGGCGCTGATCAGCCCATTATTATAGGACATGATCTGCATCTCATCCTGCCCGTCCCTCACCCGGCGCTGCAGGCTGGCAATGATATCCGGGCAATGCTGCGACATGATGCTCTCGAGCGAGAAGTAGTTTTCAAAGTCCCAGGTGCCGCAGACCGGGACGCCGCGCTGGTTGAACGTATCCAGCACCTGCAGGATGTGGCGGATGATGCGGATATCCTTGCCAAAACCCAGCTCGTCCGCGGTATCCCCGCGATAGGAGTGATAAAAATTACCGTGAAAGCGAAACGCCAGGTGGATTTTGGGGGGCATGGTGGTTCTCCGCTGCAGAAGTGGGGTAAAAATTGACCTGCCTGGAGTATAGCAAAATTTCGTATAATGAGGGAAACAAGGGGTGTTTTTTATTGGCGGCTTGAATCATGAATAAGGAGGCTTTCCATGATTGATTTCACTTCGGAGTTCGGCCAGCGGGTGAAGAAGCGCCTGGAGACAGAGCAGGTGATCTGGATTACCACCGTCTTTCCGAACGGCACCCCGCAACCCAACCCGGTCTGGTTCTATTGGGATGGCGAAAACATCCTTATCTACACCCGCCCAGGCTCGGTCAAGTTGAAGAACATCGCCCGCAACCCGCGGGTTTCGCTGCATTTTGAAGGGGCAACCCCCGCCGGCGGGGATGTGGTGATCTTCCATGGCATTGCCAGCGTGGAACGCGAAACCCCCGTTGCCGATGCGGGCTACGCCCAGAAATATGCGCCCATAGCCCGCCGGCTATCGCAGGTCAGCATGGCGGAACTGTTCAAGGATTACAGCGTCTTGATTCGAATCAGCCTGGAGAAAGTACGCGGTTTTTAGTGCCGGGGCGGCCTTTGCGGGGTTCTGCGCCGGCGGCCAACCAACCGAATGGGTCCACTTGCGGGCAAAGGGTTAACTCACTCCCCATCCTCAAGGAACACCGAATCCACGATGCCCACGATGACCGAGATCACGGAGCCTTCCGGGTTTTGCAGCACCTGGCGGTTTCCGCCGCCCTCGCGGTTGATCAGCACGGTATCGCCGATGCCGGCCTGGGTGCTATCCAGGGCGATGAAATCCTCGTCCGGCGCTTCACCCGGCAGGGCCAGGGGCTGCACCACCAGCAGCCGCCGATTCTTGAAATCGGGGTGACCGATGGTGGTAACGACTGTTCCAACCACTCTGGCAAGGATCATAGCTTCCTCAACTGAACGTGTTCCAGCCGTGCTGCAGGGTGATATCCACTTCCCCCTCGGGCAGGACCTGCAACTCATCCACGATACCGATCAGGGTCAGGTCTATCGGCACAAACTTGATCTCCGGCAAGGCCAGCGAGGCCTCGCGCGAGCGCACCATCACGCACAGATCCCCCACCCCGGCCTGCACCACGTCCGCTGCCACCTGCAAGGGGCCTACCGGCTCCAGGTATTTGTTGAGCGGCTGGACAACCAGCAGCTTCAACCCCTCGGTGCCGGGGTATTTGATGGTGCAAACGGCATTGCCTTTCACTCGGCCAAATAGCATCTTATTTTAATCCCGTGTTTTGCAGCACCCGGCGGATAATCACATCCAGCACGGCTGGGTCCACCTGGCTGCCCAGTTTGGCTAGCACTGCCTGGCGGATGCGTTGATGCAGTTGGCTCACGCCGGTAGAGCTGCCCCGGCTGGAGGGGGTGATCGGCTCCTCGACATACGGGCGGATGGGCGCGGCCGGCGGGGTGGCGGCATGCTGCCCCACCAGTTGCAGCCCCACCTGGAGGGCCTTCTCGTAGGCCAGGTCGGTCAACACCACCTGGTCATTCACCTCCAGCGAGCGGATGCCGCGCTGCACCAGGTCTTCAATATCGGCTGCAGAATAGAACTTTCTGGGCATACAGGTATCCTTCATTCAAGCGGCAGGCCGGGGCAACCGCGCCTCCGCCCTCAATCCTTGCGGAAGACGACCTCGCCATCCACTTCCAGCGAATCAATGATGGACATGATGACCGCGTCCACCGGGGTATCGCGGGTGATTTCCGTCTGGCGGGCAGATGAACCGGCGCAGGTCAGCACCAGGTCGCCCTTGCCCGCATGCACCGTATCCACGGCGACGAACGGTTTACCCACCGGGTTGCCGCGTTCATCCGTCTGGCGGACGATGAGCAATTTCCGACCCATCAACTTCTCATCCTTGATGGTGGAAACGGTTGAACCAATTACTCTGGCAATCAGCATGGGGATCCTTTCTAATAACTCTTGGCAGGTGCAGCCGGTGGAGCAGCAGGTTTCTCCCCACTGGGGCCCTGGATGATTTTTACACCGGCACTGGCGCCGATGCGGGTGGCCCCCGCCTGCACCAGGCTCTCCGCATCTTCATAGGTGCGCACCCCGCCGGAAGCCTTGACGCCCATCTCCGGGCCGACCACCCGCCGCATGAGGGCAATATCATGCACCGTGGCGCCGCCCCCGGCAAAGCCGGTGGAAGTTTTGACGAAATCCGCCCCGGCTTCCTTGGAGAGCAGGCTGGCAATGGTCTTCTCCTCATCCGTCAACAGCACGGTTTCGAGGATCACTTTGACAATATAGCCGCGGGCATGGGCCACCTCCACCACCCCGCGGATATCCCGGGCCACCAACACCAGGTCACGGGCTTTGAGTGCCCCGATATTGATCACCATGTCAATTTCCGTGGCGCCGTGATCTATGGCGTTCTGGGTCTCGAAGGCTTTTACTTCCGGCGCCGAAGCCCCCAGTGGAAAGCCGATCACCGTGCAGACTTTGACCGGGCTGCCCTGCAGCAATTGCGCAGAGAGCGCAACCCAGGCCGGGTTAATGCAGACCGAGGCGAAGCCGTATTTGCGGGCTTCAAAGCACAACTGGGCGATCTGATCGGGCGTGGCATCCGGTTTCAGCAGGGTGTGGTCAATCATCGCCGCCAGGTTGAGGTCCTGCGGGATGATCCCCACGGTGGATGACAGGCGCTCGGCGCCCGCGCTGACCACCTGCCCGGCTTGATCGAGACAGGTTTTCACGCACACACCTTCGGCGCATTCCAACTGGCATATCTGCCCGGCGGGGCTTTCTGCCTGGTTGTGTTGTTCCGCCATGGCAATTAATACCTCGCGGGTGATGATGGCTACCAGTTGTTCAACCACTTTTGCATCAGGGATCATACCAACCTCTATTTTAGATATTGCTTTTCAACCGCGCTGATCTTATCCACGCGGGGTTGGTGCCGCCCGCCACCAAACTCGGTTGCCAGCCAGGTTTTCACAATCTGTCTGGCAAGGTTGACGCCGATCAACCCGGCGCCCAGGGTCAGCACGTTGCAATCGTTATGCTCCCGGCTATTGACAGCCGAGGAATAGTCATAAGCCATGCCTGCCCGCACCCCCGGCACCTTGTTAGCCACCACGCACGAGCCGATGCCCGCCCCATCAATGATGATGGCGCGCCAGGCTTTGCCAGTGCCCACCAGCCGGGCCGCGGCGTGGGCAATATCCGGATAATCCACCGGGTCTTTGCTGTATGTGCCGACATCCAGCACCTCAAAGCCCTGGGCGGTCAGATCGGGTTTGAGCAGCTCTTTCAGCTCAAACCCGCCATGGTCCGCACCGATCGCCACCACCTTGCGCCCGGGGTTGGCGGGGGCCGGCTGTGCGGAAGCGGCGGGGGTGGGTTCGGCTTGCGCCAGGCCGGCGTACTGTTTCAATACACGTTGCACAATCTGCTGGATTTCATCCTGCGTGGAATCACTCACCAAAAATCTCCATGCCTTGCGTAATAATCATCAATTTCCGCAGGCTAATTATCGGCTGTTCCCTCCATCTGGTCAAGTGAATCGGGCGGAGGTTGCAAATCCCATCCGGGGCCGGTTTTCTGATGCCGAGAGAATGGCCACCCACCGCCCGCGGCCGCAGGTTTACATCCCGCCCAGAAAATCGTAGCTTACCTTCTTCTGGACTGCCGCCACCTGGGCAAAGGCATGTTTCAGCATCTCCTGCTGAAGGTAGCCCAGTTTCCCCGGCTGGACGAGGTTGTGCGGCGGGCGGCCCGCCTGAAGGGCAGCGAGTTGGTTTTGCAAGCGCAATTGCATCAAGAAATCATAGGCCGCCGTAATTTCATCCCGGCTGGAAGCGGAGATGATGTTTCGCTCCGCCAGGGCTTCAATCCGCCCCAGGGTATTCGTCTGGTTGATCTGATGGCGCAGGGCATACAAGCGGGCAAAACTGACGATCGGCATCATGGCATCCTTCAGATTGATTTCACCGGCATGCTCGGTTTCACCCCCGCCCAGGTAGATGCTGCCGAGCAGGCGGAAAGGCGGTTTGAATTGCAGGGAGTGTTGGGCGAAGTGATGGAAAAAGCCCGGAGCGTTCA